>JBOGRG010000196.1:0-41348 GCA_050749365.1 Nitrosopumilaceae archaeon | reverse complement strand
GTGTAGATATTCCAGCGTTGATGATAGACTACGCATTAGAATCGAGAAAATAAGAATTGGACTCTTCAATTACAGTAACACCAAGGTTCTCAGTAAAGATGCTTGAGAAGATACTAAGGTTTTACACACCATCTCTTTCTGAAAAGCAGCTTGCAGAATTTTTGACCGACAAGTGTGATGATCTAGGATTTGAAAATATCCACATAGATGAAGTTGGAAACTTGATTGCAACAAAAGGATCTGGTTCACCAAAGATCCTTTTGTGTGGCCATATGGATACTGTTCCTGGCAAGATCAAAGTCAAAAATGACAATGGCTATCTTTATGGTCGAGGTGCCTCTGATGCAAAAGCTCCTCTTATGTCAATGCTTCTTGCTGCAGCTTCACTTCAAAACCACAGTGGGACAGTAGTATTTGCTGCTGTGGTAGATGAGGAAGGAAATGCAAGAGGCGTCAAGAGTCTAGTAAAGCAAAAGCTTGATATCGATTATGCAATCTTTGGAGAACCCAGTGGAATAAGAAACATTACTATAGCTTACAAGGGAAGAATTGCCATCAATCTAAAGATAAATGTTGGAAACAGTGCTCATGCTAGTGCTCCATGGCTTGCCAAAAATGCAATAGAAGAGGCATATGTCTTTGTGAGCGCATTAAAAAATGAGCTAGAGGCAAATCAATCAAACAAACCAAAGGGATTGATACTAACAGCAGCTCTGACTGAGATAAAGGGCGGAACAAGCCACAACGTAACAGCGCTTGAATGCGATGCCATAATGGATATTAGAATTCCGGTAGACATGAACTGTAAAACGGTTGGAGAGAAAATAGCAACAATTGTACAAGAGGTTGCAAAAAAACAAGGAGTTAGTGCATTTTATTCTGTATTAGATGAAACCGAGCCTTTTGAGGCACCTCACAACTCACCACTTGTCAGGGCACTCACCTTGGGAGTACTTGATGTAGAAAAGGCCAGACCTCGTTTAATTCGAAAAACTGGAACAGGAGATATGAACATCATTGGAAATGCGCTAAACATTCCCGTTGTTACGTATGGTCCTGGTGATCCACATGCATCACACACAGTAGACGAACGAGTTTCAGTTGATGAGTATCTTCGAAGTATCGAAGTTTTCAAGCGTATGCTGTATCATTTAAAACGATTACATGTAAAATCAAAATAATTGCAAAAAAATAAACGCGCCAGGTAAGGGCTTGTTAATTTAGTTTGACGCCACTACAATAAGATTTAGGGTTTCATGTGAAACACATTTTCTGGTTGAACTTTGAGAATTACTCTTTTTTCCATTGGTGATCTAAAAGGATACTTGTCAACACCGAGATACCTCTTTGCCAGCTTGTCAACGTGGTCATCTACACCTTTTGATGTCTGCTCAATTACTTTTCCTCTTATCGTCACCATGTTGTATGGATTGTTATGATCAACAATTGAGATAGCTACACGCGAATCTCTTGATACGTTTTTTTGCTTTATCCTTCCTTCTACAGTATTTATCAGAATTGCTTTTCCATCGAAATCAATCCATGTAGGAGTGATCTGTGGTGAGCCACCTTTCATAAGAGTGGCAACGAATGCAAGGTTCTTTCCTGTCAGCAGCTGTATTACAGAATCATCAATATCTCGGTTAATCTGCATGATGGTTAGACACGCTACGAACTTTTCAAGTTTTTCACAAAATTAGGTTCAAACTATTTAAAGAAAAAAATTAGAACGCCAGGTAAGGGATTCGAACCCCTGAGTGCGAAAGCACAACCGCTACCTTGTTTTTAGATCTCGAGGCG
This sequence comes from Nitrosopumilaceae archaeon, assembly GCA_050749365.1. Taxonomy (GTDB): domain Archaea; phylum Thermoproteota; class Nitrososphaeria; order Nitrososphaerales; family Nitrosopumilaceae; genus JBBDNF01. The sequence continues at coordinate 39,548 of JBOGRG010000196.1, read as the reverse complement.
GTCGCCGTACCACTTGGCTAACCTGGCACTGCAAGACTTCATGTACTCACAAATAAATACAATGAGTGATCAAATATATAATAAAGGATATAAAGTAGACTATTTATTACAAAGATCAGTAAATGGAGACAATCTCACAAAAGACAGTCTCAATTGAGTTTGAGGGTAAAGAGTACGTACTCCAAAACGATGTTACTCTCTCGGACTTTCTCTCAAATCTTGGTCTTCCAAGCAATAAGACAATCATTTTACAATCAAAAAAAGACGGCTTTGTTTTGTCCATAAAGTAGTGTGTACAAATTGATAATAGATAGTTTATTATTGATATCACACTTCCTAATATAACAACCAAGAGGTGTTAGTAACAAATGCCAAAGTTCAGAGTCTCCATAACTATTGACAGCAGGATAGCAAAGGAAATCGAGGACTATTACAGAGAGAAGGTCAAGGCTGCAGCTGAAAAAGGAGAAGACATTCCTAAGCTCTCAAACATATATGAAGAAATCATAGAGCGTGGATGGGAAGCAAAATCAAGTCTTCGCAGAAAATAGGAAAGCAAAAATTCGCTAGGCATTACAATATCTCGTGGGTTTAGATCTAAAGCCTCTAACTTTACGTGAAAAAACAAACCTAGAGTCATTTTCATCAAAGGTTATAGCAATTGATGCGTATAATGCAATTTACCAGTTTTTAGCTATAATTCGAGGTCCTGAAGGTCTACCTCTGACTGATTCTAAAGGGAAGATTACAAGCCACATCAGTGGGTTGTTTTATAGAAACGCAAATTTTCTCTCACTTGGAATCAAGCCAGTTTATGTCTTTGATGGAAAACCACCGTCACTTAAATCCGCAGAAATAGAAAGAAGAAAACAGATCAAAAAGGATGCAACAATCAAGTTTGAGCGAGCACTAAGTGAGGGAAAATACGAAGAAGCAAAAAAGTATGCGCAACAGACCTCGCTATTACACGATGATATGGTTGAAGACTCAAAACACATCTTGAAACTCTTTGGCATACCGTTTGTAGAGGCACCATCTGAAGGTGAAGCTACAGCAGCTCATCTGACTATTACTGGACAAGCATATGCTTCTGCAAGCCAAGACTTTGACTCACTTTTGTTTGGGGCAAAAAAACTGGTTAGAAACTTTACAAACAGTGGCAAAAGAAAGCTGCCAAACAGAAACACAACAATCGAAGTTGAACCAGAAATAATAGATCTTGAAAAAAACTTGACAGAGCTTGGCATAACACGAGAACAGCTTGTTGATGTTGGGATCTTGATTGGAACAGATTTCAATCCTAATGGTTTTGAGAGAATAGGTCCAAAGACAGCACTAAAAGTAATAAAGGAACATAGCAAGCTTGAAAGCGTTCCACAAATTCAGGACAAGCTAGAAGAGATAGACTATGCTGGTATAAGAAAGATCTTTTTGGAACCCAAGGTTGCAACTGTTTCAGAGATTAAATTTGGTAAGATTGATTTTAAGGGAATTACAAGCTATTTGTGTACGGAAAGGAACTTCTCTTTGGACAGAATTGAGACTTCACTAAACAGACTAAAAAAGGCAATAGAAAAGAAGAGTCACACGCTTGAACAATGGATGAATTAAATTACTTTGATTTTTCTATAGCCTGAATTAGTTTTGTCTCGATATATTTTCCAATAGATTCCAGTTTTTTATTTGAAGTAATGGATAATAACAAAGTCGGCCTTTCTAGACTAATGTAGTTTTTATTATTTTTTTGATACACTGCAATTGTGCACGGAAGTAAAAATCCAACAGCAGAATCTGATTCTAACACGCTTTTTGCCGCAACAGGATTACAAACTTCCAAAGTCTATATTCATTTTGAAATTCTATTCCTTTCTTTTGAAAATCATATAGTGAATATATTATTGATATAGTACCATTGTGGTAATTATTCCATGAGACTAAAAGATAAGGTTGCACTTGTTACAGGCGCATCAAGCGATATTGGACTGGCAATTGCAAAAAGATTTGTTGAGGAGGGAGCAAATGTTGTTTTAATTGGAAGAAAACTTGAATCACTCAAAAAAGCTTGCTCCTCAATAAAAAACGGCGAGAAACAAACTGTTGCCATTCCATGTGATATTACAAACGAGGGACAAGTAATTCAAACCGTAAACCAAGTCTTTGACCATTATGGCAAAATAGACATTTTAGTTAATAATGCAGCTGTCCTCAACGATCCAATACACTTTCACGAGATGCCTGATTCTGATTGGATGTCTCTAATTGATACAAACCTGCTTGGAACTTTTAGAATAACGAGAGCTGTTTTAGGTAAGATGCTTGAGAAAAATAGTGGCTGTATCATTAATATTGGTTCAATATCAGGTGAGAGAGCTATTCCAAAGGTGCATCTAACAGTTTATGATGCAACAAAGGCAGCAATTAACATGTTTACTAAAGGTATTGCAGTAGAATATGCAAGAAGAAACATTCGCTGTAACTGTATCAGTCCTGGAATCATAAATTCTGGAATGATAAAACCATATCTTGAAGATCCTCAAGCAAAGAAGGTTTTAGAAAACAGGCAGCCACTCAATAGAATTGGAGAGCCACTAGATATTGCAAATGCTGCAGTCTACTTGGCATCAGATGAAGCAAATTGGATCTCTGGAATCATTTTAAATGTAGATGGCGGAAAGTCAGCATCTGAAGGTTAAATTTAGTTACCAGCCCATCTGTGCATCCTTTGCTCAAATTCTGTGTAGTCAATGTTGCTGCCTATTATTTCTTCAATTGTTCTAAAATTTGTTAGTGTTTGGCTAATTGGATAGTTTTCTCTTACCACTTTATGCTTTGAATTAATACGATGCTCTTCTGCGGCATCGCGAATTTTGAAAGCAAGACCACAGGTAAGACAAACATAACGTTCCTTCTTTTGTGTTGATTCTGACGATTCGCCAATTTGGAAAGGCTCAGAAGATAAAAATTCTGATAATGATTTTTCTCTACTTCTTGATTCAAAAGATGGGAATGTATCATAACGTCTTGCAGGAAAGTATTCTGTGGTAAGTTTATGTAGGCTATTGTTTTTATGCTCAAAGGCCCCTTCTCGATCTTTAAAAGTAAGATTACAAGTAATACACCTGTAATATTTCCTGACGAATGTTTTCATGTTTTACTGTTACCTCATGGTTTATGTGATAAAAGATAATTTCTATAGGGCAGAAAAGAGTTCCTTAGAACAAATTACCTAATAATCAATATGGGACAGGAAACGCTCTCAGACACCTTTCTTGATACGCTTCCCATAGTTTTTAGTTTCTTTATGCCTGTAAGACCAACACTACCAATGACTATTAGATCGACTTTTAGTCTATTTGCAGCCTGAATTATTTCCGACGCCGCATCACCATCCATGATCTTAAAGGATGCTTTAACATCATTTTTCACGCATTCTTCCATCTTTCTTTCAAGCATATCAGTAGCATCCTCTCTTGCGATTGTTATCATGTCCTTTACGTACCGTCTAACCATGGCTGGGTGTGTCCACGTTCTATACCACCTGTAGGTACTACATTTTCTGGAACTATAGTCAGTAAAATAAGCTCAGCTGCAAAATTTTTAGCCACTAATAATGCGTGCTTAAACGCTTTTTCAGCCATTCTGGAACCATCTAATGGTACTAGAATTTTTTTATACATAAAATACGCATCAGCTGTTCATTGAAGGCTTTTTAATTCTATGTTTTGATTAGACAAGCTTTTTCCGTTTTGCTTCTATTCTTTTTTCAGATTCTAAACGCTCAAGCTCATAGTCTTTTAGATCAACAAACTTGATTATCTGACTAAGACTTGGATGAACTTTTTTTATTGCCTTAAACATGTCTTGGCCAACTTTTCTATAATCAGGATGACCTTGTGGAACAGTTCTAAGCTCGATTAGATGTGTTGCTTCCCGTAAGTTTAGTCGCATAAAATATGGATAGTTATAAGCAAAGTTTACAACATACTGCGCTTGCTCCGGCATTTTTTGTCGTAAATTATCAAAGACTTCTTTTGATTTGTACATGCAGTCACTAAAGTCTTTTTCAATTCCAAGTGCAGAAACTTCAGCTGGCACAGAAAATCCATGATCTGTTGTAAGCAGCTGTCTTTCCAAAGTAAGAACACGATGTCTGTGAAAGTCACGAAACATTCCAAAGTTTGTTAGAAAATCAAAAGTGTATTCAGTCATTTCAAAGGCGCGCGGTGGCCTATGTCTTCGATTCTGGCGAATCTCTGCAAATGATTTTATTATTTTCTTTCTTGTAGCAGAGCTCATCTTCCTTACTTGGGCAAGAATTGTCTTGTATGGTATACCTTGAGCTTGCTCGTATAGTATTGCAGAGATTATCTTTTCTTCTGTCTTTTTTTGTGGATCCCAGTCGACGAGCTCTACAAGAAATTTTCTATCTTTTTTTCTCTTTAGGTATTTGTTGGCAAGACCAACTGCATTTAGCCGTACATCGTTTAGGTACTTTTGGAGAACCTTGCCATACTTGTCGTCTGCGCGTTTTACAAAGGACTTGATGGTTGTATCAAGCTCATGGTGTATCTTTGAGGCAAGTGCCCTCTCTTCCTCAAGGCCTGAGCTGTATAGTATGGTGAGAAGATACTCAAAGGCACGCCCGTTTCCTGTAATTCCAACATTTGTGAGTGTAGAGGCAGGCAAAAGGCCTCTTAATACATCAAGTGCCTTTGCCTTTGTTGTAGCATTGTATATTCTAGTAGCTGACTTGATGTCATTTTCAGCTTTTAGATCCGAAAATGGAACTTCAACTGAATTAGAGTTCATAAATTTGAAATTTTCAATTGGTTCTCTTTCCTTGACATAAGATATCATTGACTCAATATTTTTTGAATAAACATCAAAGTCAAGATTGCATGCAGCAAGATACATGTCTGCAAAGTTTGAATTCATTATTGCGGGTTCTCTGAAAAATTTGTATTCGCCGTTGACTTTTTTGTCCCAAGCAACATAGCGCGATGACTTTTCAAGATATGACAATCCAATTCTTCTGTCTTCGATTTTTTTTACTGCAATGTTTGACAGTCCTTCTATTGCAATTTGTGCCTCGCCAAGCTCAGCTACTGAATCATCACCGTATTCAAGCAAGACTTTGCTGTAAAATTCTTCTCCGCGATTTTCATTTTGCAAGAACTCATCAAGAAAAATTCTTCGCATGCTCTTGTCAGATCTGCTATATCTTGACATCAGCGCACCGCGATCAACTTGCTTTGGAGTAATGATTGCAAAGACAGAATCATTTACATTTGAAAAGTGTTTTGCAAGAATTTCTCTTTCAGAATCTGAAAATTCAGACATTACGATTGGAAAGTTATCCAATTATAATAATCTATTTTTTGTTTATCCGAATCAGATCAGACGAGCTTACTGCATGCCTTGACTGCCATCTTAGCAAAACTTCTTTTAGTGATTCTGCTTCAGCTTCGTCTTCTGTATACCCTAGCATTGTTATCCATCTGCCACTGCCAGCCTTTCCACCAATGGAGTTCATCCAAAAGTTACTTGGCAGATTTTCAAAGGCTTTGTTTTTTGGGTCACGACTTAGGTCAATCCATCGTTTTGCAACAAAGTGCAGGATTTCGTCAAGGCGTTCTTTTTCAATCATTGGTTAGCTAACTTTAGAAGAGAATTTTAAAATTGCGAAAAAATCAATGAGATAGTCTGAATTTTGCTTTGTTAAAATGATCTTACCAAAACTGGAAACCTTGTTAACACTTTGTTGGTTATATCAAGTTGATCAGATCGTTGCAATGAGCAAAGACGAGATCGAGTTTATCGGCAAGCAAGTAAAAGACATGTACGGCACTTTTATTGGCAAAGTCGTTGGAACTATAACCGATATCGACGGTTCAGTACAAACTGTTGGTGTTGATTGTGGTTCTGAAGGACTCAAACAGCTGCCATTTGAACAACTCGTAGTGCAGGGAGATTTCGTCATCTACATCCCAAGATGGCGATTAATAGCACAGAGATTGTTACGAGAAAAGGGCCTTACATTACGTCGAATAAAAGCTCTGATAGACATCGTCTCTGAAAACGACGACATGAAGGAGGACGCTGAGCTCATCCACGAAAAGTACAAGATGAAGCTGCTTACTCTTGAGGAAACCGAGAAACAAATCAAAGAAACACTAGACAAGAGAATTGCCGAGCTGGATGGCCAGCTTAAATCAATACGACTCTTGGTGTTTGATGCCAAGTTGCAATACAAGAGCAACGAGATATCTAATGCCAAGTACGAATCAGTGAAAAGGCAAACCGTAGAAATAATAGAACACATCGAGCACGAAAAAGCCGAGATAGTAAGCATACAACACCGAATCACAGATCTTTCAGTGGACAATGTGGAGCGCATACAAAACCCCAAAGAACAACTTCACGAAGCCGCCGTTTCTTATCTTGGCAAGGCAGATGGCGTACCGGTTCCGCAGCCAGCCCCAGCTGTGGCAGCATCAGTCTCTGGTCCAGCTAATGGTGCTACTCCCCAATCGCCAGAGCGAAAACCAGTAGCAATTGGAGCTGACGGTGCAGAAGAATCTCAAGACTCTGATTGGCTTAAAAGGATGTCAGCCGTTTAAGCCAAAATGAATGAAAAGAAGAAGAGCTGCTCCAACCTCCTTTTTTTAAGAAAATCTTTTTTGTATAGTAACAAGAAGTCTAATCGTGGACTCTGAGAGCTATTTGATAGGACTAGGAAATAACGACTCTGAGACACGAAGAAAAGCCCATGCTGATTTTATCTCATTTTGGGCAGGACAGGCCAAAAACCTGCACTGGTTTGAGGAGTGGGAACATACACTGGAATGGCACGCTCCTTTTGCTAGATGGTTTGTTAGAGGAAAACTAAACGCATCATACAATACATTGGACGTGCACCAACAAAAAAAGGCAACAAAAACTGCCATACTTTGGGAAGGCGAAAACGGCGAAAGACGTGTTCTTACATATCGTGATCTCTTTGTTGAGGTTAACAAGTTTTCAAACGTGCTAAAATCAGTTGGAGTACAAAAGGGAGACAGAATAACAATCTATCTTCCAATGGTTCCAGAGCTTGTCATATCAATGCTTGCGTGTGCAAGAATTGGTGCTACACACACTGTTGTATTTTCTGGATTTTCTGCAAAATCATTGCGAGACAGAATCGAGGACTCTAAATCAAAAATTGTAATCACTGCAGACGGAGGATTCCGACGCGGATCAATTGTGAAGTTAAAAGAAGTAATAGACGAAGCGATATCTGGTTTTGATTTTGTACAAAATGTAATTGTGTTAGAGCGTGCAAAAATTCAGATTAACCTAAATCAAAAAGACAAAAAATGGAGTGACCTTATGAAAAATGCATCACCAACATGTGAGCCAGAAAAGCTAGACAGTACACATCCATTATACATTTTATACACATCTGGCACTACAGGAAAACCAAAAGGTGTCTTGCACGGAACTGGTGGCTATCTTACTCACTTGTATTCCACCTTCAAGTGGATCTTTGACATCAAAGACTCTGATATCTATTATTGCACTGCAGACATTGGCTGGGTTACAGGACACAGCTATGTAGCCTACGGTCCGCTGTTGCATGGAGCAACCGAAGTAATGTACGAAGGCGCGCCTGACTATCCGACGCCAGCAAGAATTTGGGAAATCATACAACGATACAAGGTAACGATATTTTATACCACCCCAACTGCACTGCGAATGTTCATGAAGTTTGGTGATTCGATTCCAAACTCGTATGATCTTTCATCATTACGTCTGCTTGGAACTGTAGGCGAGCCAATAAACCCAGAGGTCTGGAAGTGGTATTACAAAACAATAGGAAAAGAAAAGTGTCCAATAGTAGATACTTGGTGGCAGACAGAAACAGGCGGCGCCATGATAAGTCCGCTGCCGGGACTTGAAACCATACCGCTCAAGCCTGGATCTGCAACAAGACCTCTTCCGGGTGTTGATATCGCAGTTGTAGATGAATCAGGAAAAGAACTTCCTCCGGAAACAAAAGGATATCTTGTTATTAGAAACCCTTGGCCAGGAATGCTTTTGACACTTTGGGGTGATGATGAAAAGTACAAGTCAGTGTACTGGTCAAAATACAAAAACATCTACTATCCAGGTGATTATGCTATAAAAGACAAGGATGGATATCTCTGGCTTCTTGGAAGAGCAGACGATGTTCTAAAGATTGCAGGACACAGGCTTGGTACTGCAGAGCTTGAGTCTGGATTTGTCTCACACAAATCAGTTGTCGAAGCTGCAGTCTGCGGAATTCCTCATGATGTAAAAGGAGAGGTAATGATTGCATTCTTAGTATTAAGGGAGGGTCAGAACCCAACGGAGGATCTAAAAAAAGAGATCATAAATCACATAAGAAATGTGATAGGCCCAATTGCAACGCCTGATCAGCTGTATTTTGTATCAAAGCTTCCAAAGACTCGAAGTGGCAAGATAATGCGAAGATTGCTTAAGGCCATAGCAAAAGGAGATGCAATAGGTGATGTCAGCACACTTGAGGACGAGGCTTCTGTAAGCGAGGTAAAGGCAGCCTTTGAGGAACTAAAACTATCAATTAAGGATAACATCAAATAGAGATTATCTCAAGCTTTGAATTTTCGGTAATGCCAAATTTATCAACAAAGCCTGCTGTTACTTCCAATACGTACTGGGCTTCTTTTTCTTGTGCATTCTGAAAAGTACAGGCTGCTGCTTCAAGTGCAGACTTGCATGGCTGTGTGTTTTTTTCTATGTGTACCACATTTCCTTGGCCATCAAACCAAATTACATCAAGTGGAAACTGCATGTTTAGCATCCACATTGGGCGAACTTTCGAGTCCTCAAAGACAAAAAGCATGCCCTGAGTATAAGGCAGCTCTTCTCTGAACATCAACCCCCTTGCTCTTGCAGCATCCGTGTCTGCAATTTCCACATCTAATACGATATCATCCACTTTGATCGTGCCTCTTGGAAAGTCAACTGATTCCAGCTTGGAATCACTTGGTATTGTTAGTACACCAACAATACCAACTATAACAGCAGCAATTGAAATTGGAATTAAGACTTGAGCTTTTGATGCCACACCATAAAAAGAAAAAGTTCTAGATAAAAACTAACGGACTAGCTTATTGTTTCCTTAAAGTTCTTGATTGTTCCAACTGTGTTCTTGGTTTCATGTCCCACATCAGAGATTGTAGCACTGTTGTATACTTTGTCAAGATATCTTCCACCCAAGATCATGGGTGCACCAATTGCATGCGTTATCCCAGTCGGCTCTGGAACCCAAAATACTATCCACCCAATCTTTTGTAGTTTCTTTCCTGGTGCAGGTGCTCGCTGTAATGCACCCAAAGAATGTGCCGTGCCTTTATCGTCAATTTTTGTCAGCTCCGAGTAAATCTTGCTTCGTCGCTTAACCGATTCGGTCATTTTTTTAATTTTATCAATACCTTTACGATAGTGTTCGTCCATTTTTTCAAAATCACAGTCTTGATAGTTAAAATTCCATGCAAAAGATCAATCACAAGCAGGTGAAGATTTACAACTTTAGGAAATAGATTATATCATTCGGTGTATAATCACGACAAGAGGCATTGAAGAAAAAAAGCGGTGATAGACTAGAATCCATAAAGGAGGCACACAAGTCAGGCAAGGGCAATTCTAACACAAGGATAGAAGATTATCTTGAAGTGATATCAGAATTGGTCGAACTAAAAGGATATGCAAATACGTTGGACATTTCAAGGTACATGAACGTAAGCGCCCCTAGTGTGACAAAGATGCTACAAAGGCTTGATGAAAATGGCTACCTTGAATACGAAAAATACCGTGGAATAAATCTGACGCAAAAAGGAAACAATGTTGCAGATGCTATACGACAAAAGCATGGAATTTTGCTTGAATTTTTCAAGATGCTAGGAATTGATCATGATATAGCAAATCAGGATGCGGAAGGAATAGAACATCATCTAAATCCCAAAACCATAAAGCAATTACGAAAATTCATTACATTCTTAAAAGCAAATCCAAAAGTTCTTGACAGTTTTGAGTAACTAATTGTGTAAAAGTACCTTAATATCCTGTTTTGCCATGACAGCTCTGATTATTTTCTTTCCTGCATCAGATCGTTTTGAGATCTTTATCTTGCCTTTCTTTCCGATATATGTAGAAACCAAGTACTCGTCTTTGATGTAGATGTCTGCAGCCATTCCAATCTTACTAGAATCAAGCTCTAACACAAGCGAATTTCCAGACTCGGCAAGCTCAAAGTTTGCCTCCTGTCCAAAGGAATGCACCTTGGGTTCAACATCAATATGCACACCAAGTTTTTCTTCAAGCTCATTTATTGTTGAGCCACCGCGACCAATTATGGATGGTATAACATCCTTGTCAACTCTAACTTGGATACTGTTGTTTGAGAGAATTTCAATTTCTGCTTCTGGATCAAATCTGCGTATTGCTTCCTTTATCTTTGCTTCAGCAAGTCGCTCTATTCCACCACTTTTTGCCTCTTTGGATATTGGAATGACAATGTTCTCCTCACCATACGTGTAAATTTCATACTCTAGGTTTCTATTCTCAAAGTTGCGAACCTCGATTACAGGGCGAGCTAAATCCTGCTCTATCATGCCAGTTGGCACCTTGACCTTAAACTCTAATTCATAAACTTGAGCAATGGCGCCATTTTTTACAAATATCACAGTATCCAGAATGTGGGGAATCATGCCAAGATCAACCTTCCCAATGAATCTCTGGATTGCATCGAGTGGAGCGTTTGCATGAACAACTCCTACCATGCCAACACCTGCAAGTCTCAAGTCAGAAAATACCCTAAAGTCAGGAAACCTTCTTACCTCATCAAATATGGTATAATCAGGTCGAACCAAAAGCAATATGTCTGCCGAATTTTCAAAACTTCCGTCAAGCTGTGTGTACTGGGTAATTTTATCACCCACTTGCAAGTCCCTTGGAGATTCCAGAGTCTTTACAATCTTGCCTTTTTTTGAATAAAACTCTGCAAGACTTGATGCAAAAGTGCTCTTTCCAGAACCTGGAGGGCCCGATATCAAAATTCCTTCGGCATGTTCTGATAATCGCTTCATGAGTTTTTCTGATATCCTGTAATCTTCAAGGGAGAGTTTCACAATAGGATGAACTATTGTGATTTCATAAGTTCCAGAAAAAGGTGGATGCGTTACTGCAATTCTAAAGTCCTTGTATTGTACTACTAGCGCGCCGGGTTTTGAGATCTCAATTGCCCCTGCCTGGTCAACTCTTGATGCTTCTAAAATCTCGGTTGTTATATCACTAAGATAGTTTTTTGTAAGAATGGTGTCTTCAAGCTCTACTAGTGTAAACTGACCAGGCTTGCCTCTTTTTGCCATGGGATTTGTTCCCTCTTTTAGGTGAACGCTCATTGTTTGCAGATCAAAGAATCGCTCAAACTCTAGGTTTGTAGTCTTGACGTCAGGCTTTGAATAGCTAGTCTTTATTCCTTCAGCCTCGGCAACTAATGCTTGAACATAATCAGCTGTATAAAATGTAGCATTGTTTTTCTTTGCAATGTCTTTTATTATTGCATCAATGCGACCGCTCTTTGCTAGTCTTATATCGTCCATGCTTGGCCTCTCACCCTCAAATCGTAATGTTATGTTATTTTGCTCAGAGAGCCGGCGTATCTTTTTTATCTCTTCTAGTCCGACAAAGCCATATTCCTTGCTTCGTGAGGCCTGAGCTTGAAGCTCATCAAGAACTGCAACAGGGATTATAATTTCACAGTCTTTGAGTTTTCCCGCCTCGATTAATTTTGCAATCTCGCCATCTATTATGATGCTTGTATCAACAACAATCTTTTCCAACACCTAGTGGGTTTCAATTGCGCTTTTTATTCATACCTGTAAAAACCCCTGATGATTAATCACAAATAGCACAACTAAAAAATACTTGAAAATAGTCGAAGTAGTTGTTGAGCCTAGAAGAATATGCAGACAAGGCAGTAGAGTTTGCACTTCAAAGTGGTGCTCAATATTGTGACGTTAGAGCAGAAACAATATCTGATCAAGGATTTCTTTTAGAAAATGGCGAGATTGAACATTTTACATCTTCAAACGATTCTGGCTTGGGCATTAGAGCCCTTGCTGGCGGTGCATGGGGATTTTATTCAATCTCAAATCCAAAATCATTAGAAGAGATAAAAAATGCAGCTCATGATGCAGTAAAAAACGCGTTACATTATTCTACAAATAAAAAACAAAAGATAAAACTTGCAGAAAGCCCTACACATGTGGATAAAGTTGTTTTTAGCGTATCAAAAAAGCCAACAATTGAGGAGCTGACAAGAATTGGTTTTGATTGTGACAGTATAATCAAAAGCAGAAAACGAATCAACAAATACTCAATATCTATGGGTTATGACGTTGTATTCAAATATTTTACAAATAGTGATGGTGCAAAAATAAGTCAAAATTATACAGATACTATAACACATTTAACCGCAACTGCGCACGAGTCTGGACTAACAGAATCAGTAAATACAACAGAGGGAGGTAGAGGTGGTTTAGAAATGATACTTGGAAAAAACGACATAACAAAGGCAGCCGAGTTTGTTTCACAGAAAGCTTCCGAGCTAATAGATGCGAAAACAGCTAGGGAAGAAAAGGCAACTGTTGTGATGAATCCTGATTTTGTAGCTCTTTTGACTCATGAGATTTTAGGCCATCCATCAGAGGCAGATAGAGTGCTTGGAAAAGAGATGGCATGGGCTGGAGGCGCATGGTGGGCTGGTAAGCTTGGACAAAAAATTGGCTCTAAAGAATTAACCGTAATAGATGATCCTACCATACCAAGAAATCTTGGTTGGTACAGATACGACGATGAAGGTGTCTTTGCAAAAAGAAAGACATTGATAGAAAATGGAATTTTAAAAAACCACATGCAAAGCAGAGAGACTGCATCAATTTTTAACACGGAACCAAATTCTGGGATGCGCGCCTCTGGTTATGAGTTTATGCCCCTCATTAGAATGGCATGCACGTGTATAAAAGAAGGTGAATGGGATCCTCAAGAAATGATAAAAGAAGTAAAGCATGGTTATCTTATTTCCAACATGAAGATTCCGTCAATTGACATGCTAAGATACAACTGGAGCATATCATGCCAGTTTGCACAGAAAATAGAAAACGGTGAACCAACGGAGCTGTTAAGAGATGTAATAGTAATGGGAATTGCACCAGAATTTTTTAACTCAATTGATGCATGCGGAAAGGATTTTTCTGTAAGACCAATTACTAATTGTGGAAAGGGAGATCCAATGCAGTCTATGAGGATGGGAAATGGTGGTCCACACATACGTGGCGTTGCAACAGTAAAAAGTGTAGGAGCTTAGAATGTCAAATGAACTAGATACATTAAAGAAAAAAGTAATTTCTTGTGTAAAGTGTAATTTATCAAATTCTAGAACCAATGCAGTTCCAGGCAAGGGCAATCCAAAGGCAGAGATCCTATTCATAGGTGAAGCACCCGGCAGAACAGAGGATCTTAAAGGCGAACCCTTCGTGGGTTCGGCAGGAAAGATTCTATCTGAAGTCTTGGAGGAAAGTGGGCTTTCGCGAGATGGTGTCTTTATAACAAATGTAGTAAAATGCAGGCCGCCTGACAACAGACTACCATTAGTACAAGAAAAAGAAGCCTGCCATGAACACCTCTCAAAAGAACTTGAGATAATTAGACCAAAAATAATATGCATACTTGGGAATACTGCATATAGCTCACTTTTAGGCGGTGACTCTATCACAAAAAACAGAGGCAAATTAATTGAAAAGGACGGCCAGCTATATTTTCTGACCATACATCCTGCAGCAGCAATCTATAATCCAGAGCTCAAAGATGTATTGAAAAATGATATAAAAAAACTTGTAGAAACTATTGACAAATTAAAAAAAGAAAAAAAGATTGAGGATTTTACATGAAAGTACCGCCGCGTTTATTTTATGCAAGGGACACAGTTGATGTTGCAAAAGATCTGTTAGGAAAGCAACTTGTACGAAGAATAGGCCAGAAAACAATTTCTGGTATAATAACTGAAACAGAAGCCTACAGATACAAAGATGATGAGGCAAGCCATTCCTTTTCAGGAATGACAGAAAGAAACAAAGCTATGTTTGGCCAAGTTGGTATGGCATACGTGTATTTTACTTATGGAATGCATTATTGCATGAATGTTGTTGCTAAGAACAATGACAATCAAGCAGGTGCAGTACTCTTACGTGCACTAGTACCAAAACAAGGAATTAATTTTATGATAAAGCAAAGAAGAACTGACGAAATTTCGAATCTTACAAGCGGACCTGCAAAATTGACACAAGCGTTACAGATAACAAAAAAACAGTATGGTGAAGATCTGACTAAACTCTCCAGTCTCTTTATTACAGAGGGAGTTGAAATTAAGAAATCAGACATCGTCTTACGATCAAGAATTGGAATAAAAGAAGCAACTGACAAACTATGGAATTTCACAATACGTGATTCTATTTCTCATCTTTCTCAGGGTTAAGTGTCCATGGAGCAAATTTGCCAAGAATTTTTGCCCAATTAAGACGTAACATCAAAACTACTACTATGGTCATCATAGCAACAAAAACTGCCGTGCCAATGTATACCGTACTCATATCGCTTACTTGGTCAAGTAGTGGATCAATGTATGAGACGCCAAACCCTCGCGAAACGTACACTATGGCATATCCAAGTACAATCTTTCCAGCAAGGGTTGACACAAAAAACCTAATAGGGCTGTATTTTGCAAGTCCTAATGGAACATAAATCAGATCATCAGGTATTGGCGTTGCTGCAGCTACAAAAGCAGCTGCTGCACCATAACGCTTTACTAGCCTTTCAAAGGGTTTTATTCTTTCATGAGTCTTTTTGGTAATTATCTTACTGCCTCCATAACTAATGGTAAAGATTATTTGTTTTGCAATAGTTGATGCAAATGCGCTAAGCAGTGCTAGAACATGTAGATCAAATTGATTGCCAGTAGACATTGTAGCTAACAGTAGAAATGCAGGAAAAGGAACAAATGGAATTAAAGATCCAAAAAAACTAACTAGCGCAAGGCCAACGTATCCAACTTCGGGATCTATTGGAAAGATGTCAGCTAAATCCACAATCAAACACTAATTACGCTATATTTAATCAGTATCCACGAGCAAAAATCACGGTCTCTTTACTTGGTCTTTTGCAGTTAATACAGCCAGAGTTTAACTTTTTGCCATCGAAAGGAATTACTCGTATGTCAGCTCCCGTAATCTCTTTTATCTTCTCTTCACATTTTTGGTCTCCACACCAGGGAGAATTTAGAAACATTCCCTTTTCTAGTTCAGTCTTGAATTTATCAAAGTCTGATACGTCAATAGTTTTTTCTTTAAGAAAGCTTTTTGCCTTTTCAAACATGCTTTGCTGTATCTCGTTTAGCACTGATGTTACGTTTTCCACCTTATCAAACTCAAGATCTATCTTTTTCTGATTATCGCGTCTGACTAGAACCATCTTGTTCTTGACAGTGTCTTTTGGTCCAATCTCTATTCTTAGAGGAACTCCTTTCATCTCCCAATCATTGAACTTATAGCCAGGCGTCCACTCGTCTCTGGAATCCAAATGAACTCTGATCTTATTTTTTGAAAGAGTCTTTTCTATTTCACGAGCTTTTTTTAGTACATTTTCTTTGTCTGATTCAGAATAGTAGATTGGAACAACGACAACTTGAATTGGCGCAACCCTTGGAGGCAATACCAATCCTTTGTCGTCTCCATGAACCATAATCAATGCACCAATTAGTCTCCAAGAAACTCCCCATGATGTCTGCCATGCAAAAGTTTCAACATTGTTTTTGTCTAAGAATTTAACATCAAACGGTTTTGAAAAATTCTGGCCAAGAAAGTGTGACGTTCCCATCTGCAGCGCCTTACCGTCTGGCATTATTGCTTCCATTGTAGTTGTATATACAGCGCCTACGAACTTTTCTTTGTCAGTTTTTCTGCCAGCAATTACAGGAATGGCAAGCTCCTCTTCCACTGTTTTTTTGTATATCTCAAGTATTGTCATTACTTCCTGTTCCGCTTCTTGTTTAGTAGCATGAACAGTGTGTCCTTCTTGCCACAAAAATTCCGAAGTTCTAAGAAATGGCTTTGTGCCTTTTATCTCTGCCCGCAATGCCGTGTTCCAAAAATTAATCTTGAGAGGCAAATCTCTCCAACTTTTTATCCACTTGGAATACATGGAATATGCAAGAGTCTCGGAAGTTGGTCTTAGTGCAAGCTTGTCACCTATCTCTGTATCTCCAGAGTGGGTTACCCAAAACACTTCGGGGTTAAAGCCAGCAAAGTGATCTGATTCTCTACTAAGAAGTGATTCAGGGATTAAGACTGGCAAAAAACCATTCTCATGACCAGTCTCTTTGAGCTTCTCATCAAGTGAGGACTTTAGAGACTCCCATATTGAATATCCATATGGCCTAAGAACAATGAGGCCTTTTACGGGTGCGTAGTCTGCAAGCTCAGCCTTGATTACAACTTGAGTGTACCACTCGCTAAAATTTTCATTTTTTTTAACTGTTATTCCTATCTCTTTACTCAATTTACATCACTTTGAAAAGCTGTACTAAATGAGCCTTTCTGGTTTTTAGAGTTGCTCGCCTTTACAAAGTACTTTTCCTGTTATTCTGCTTTGAAAGTTTGGGCACACAAAACATTGGATAAATCCAACTTCTGTTTTAAACACTGGACAGTCAACAGCTTCTTCTTTCATCCGCTTTAGCATTTTGGGGCTAACTCCTTTCAATTTTAGTTTGCCTTTTTCATCCATCATCCCAGAAGTCTTTAGGTCTTCTTTTACGTTGTCTGGGAGCTTGTGTGGTTTTGTAGATGCAATGACTTGAACTTCATACTTGTGTGGGAGCTCACCCATGGCATGCATTTAGTAATGTAGAATATATTGCTAGTGGTTTTTGTTTTGCCGATCTATCAAGATTAATATAATCAGGATTTATGTTTCAAAACAGAAACTAATTGCTAGCAATTTTTGATGTGGAAGGAGTTCTGCTTGATGCAGAATATCTTCCCATACTCGCAGAAAAAATAAACAAGCAAGATGAGATCTGGGAAATAACCCGCAAGGGAATAGAGGGGGTAATAAACTGGGAAGAGGGACTTCGAACCAGAATTAACACTCTGAAAGGAATTAGTTATGATACCTGTAAAGAAGTTGCAGATTCGCTTCCAATAATGACTGGAGCAAAAGAGACCTGCAGGGCACTCAAGGCAGCTGGATGGAAATTACTAGCGGTCTCAGGCGGATTTAGCATAATGACTGATAGACTTAAAGAAGAACTGGATTTAGATTACATATTTTCAAACGAACTTATCTTCAAAAATGGAAAGCTAGATGGAGTAAAAGTACGTGTTGATTCTGACAAATCAAAATCAGCTATGATTAAAGTAAAAGAGTGGAAGGAAAAGAAAGAGAACATTGTGGCTATTGTCGATGGAGCAAATGACATCAAACTTTTCAATATCTGCGGTCTTGGTGTGGCCTTTAGGGCTCAAGACATTGTCAAAGACTTGGCTACCGTGACACTTGAACAAAAAGATCTCTCATTGCTAATTGATATAATAAACAAGCACTACGGCAGTAAGATTCCTTTGCAAACTGTTGCCTAAATTAGGTATTATTTTAAATAATGATACAATAGAAATCACCAAATGTCACTTGAAATACTTCCTGTTGAAATTAGCAAGGAAGTCGAAAAAAACGATAGCATCGTCGATCTTATGCTGTCATCTCCATCAAAACCAGAAATAAAAGAGGGTGACATTTTAGTTGTTGCACAAAAAATAATTTCAAAGCAAGAGGGTCGTACTATAAACTTGTTAACAGTCACACCATCAATTCTTGCGGTTGGTATTGCAAGTGAGTATGGAAAGGATCCACGAGTTGTAGAAGTCATACTTGAACAATCAAAACGTATTGTACGTATGAATAATGGAGTGCTAATAGCAGAAACCAATCAGGGCTTTATTTGTGCAAATGCAGGTGTGGATGAAAGCAATGTCAAACATGGATATGTTACATTACTACCAGAAAATGCAGATTCTTCTGCTAAAAAATTGCAAACCCAAATAATGCAAAAGACTGGAAAGAATGTTGCAGTAGTGATTTCCGATACATTTGGTAGACCCTTTAGGGAAGGTCAGACAAACTGTGCTATCGGAGTAGCAGGCATTTTGCCAATAACTGATTATGTAGGTACAAAAGACACTTTTGGAAAA
Source organism: Nitrosopumilaceae archaeon (assembly GCA_050749365.1). GTDB lineage: Archaea > Thermoproteota > Nitrososphaeria > Nitrososphaerales > Nitrosopumilaceae > JBBDNF01. The sequence continues at coordinate 21,198 of JBOGRG010000196.1, read as the reverse complement.
ATGCTTCGCGTGACTGCTATAGCCACAGTGGATGAGCTTTGCTCTGCCGCAGAACTTGTTATGGGAAAATCTCGTAATACACCAATCGTAATAATTAGAAATTATAAATTCAAAGACTCCAACGGTGACGCAACAAATTTGGTCCGATCAAAGTCAACAGATCTGTTCAGATAATTAAATAAAGATTATATGCCAAACTTAGCAGTCGAATAAGCGTTGAGTATTCTAAGGGCAGAACTACACTGTCACAACCAATTTTCTAACTTTCAGCTTGGTCTAAAGGAGGCACCATATGACTGTGGAATAACAGTCTCAGAACAACTTGAACATGCTCGCAGACTGGGCTTGGACATGTTATTTATCACAAATCATAACACACTAGATGGCTTTTCTGCTGCACTTGAATACAAAGAAAGCCATGAAAGGCTCAAAGATCTACAAGTGCATCCTGCTGAAGAAGTTACCACAGACACAGGCACCCACATTATAGCATACGGTATTTCTGAGGCAATCAAGCCAGGTCAGAGCCTTGAAGAAATATTTGATGCTATAAACTCGCAATGCGCGATCTCGTGTGCTCCACATCCTTTTGGCCTAAGCAATGGGTTGCGTGAAAAGGCTATTCTATGTGATCTAATTGAGGTCTTTAATAGCAATAATGTCGACAGATATTCCAACATTCGTGCAGCGCATTTTGCAAAGATAAGCAGTATGATCGAAGTTGCTGGCAGCGATTCACATGTTCTTTCTACACTTGGTAGATGTATCAACCTCATCGAATCAGAAAATACACTTGATGGTGTACTAGATGCAATGAGGAAAGGCAGAATTTCGATTGAAAGCACTGGCTACATTACCAGTAAAGAGATGATCGAGCATGCAAAATACAAAATCGCAAATTCAAAAGAGGATATCATAAGATATTTTCGTCAGAACCATCCAAACTTGACAGGATTGTGTACATTTTTGATTGGGATGTTTGAATCAAACCCAAATAGTGTGCTCTGGCAAGCCATCTATAAAATCGCTGTACACATGACTACAAAACTTTCTAACAAAGTAAATTTCAAAAACTATGATCACACAATTTTATACGAGCGTAATATCAAAGCAATACTACCTATGATCCTCACTTAACATTTTTTTGCGTGCAAGAATAGATTTTAATATCGTTGCTTTGGTGTTTTATTAGGTGAACTGATATTTCAGAATTAGGTACAACTAAGACTATTGATGTTCGAGGATTGTTCTGCCCTGAACCAGTGTTTAGAACAAAAATAGAGATTGAGAGAATGACAGTAGGTAACATTCTAAAAGTAATTGCAGACGATCCTGCAGCAGAAGAAGACATTTCAAGATGGGTTAATAGAAATGGCCACCAGCTTGTGGAACTTAAAAAAACAGATAAAGATCTAGAATTCACCATAAAAAAGGTGAAATAATCGATGGCAACAAAGGTTGTAAGTGATACCGAGACCCTAAAGAAAATTGGTAATACTCCACTTGTAAAGCTAAACTCACTTTCCTCTGGTAAGATTACATTTTATGCAAAGCTAGAATCTCACAACCCATTTGGCTCTCTAAAAGATAGAGCGGCATATTGGATGATAAAAGATGCGGAAGAGCGCGGAATTCTAAAAAAGGGTGAAAGTATAATCATAGAACCTACATCAGGCAATACGGGCATAGCATTAACTGGCATAGCTAATCTGCTAGGATACAAAGTTGAGATAGTAATTCCAGAAAAGGCAAGCGAAGAAACAAAGAAGATAATTGATTCCCTTGGAGCAAAACTATTTCAGACAAGTGACGACCTGTGTCCAAAGGTAGGTGCAGGTACAGACCAGAGCATAGCTCTTGCTAGAGCCATATCCGCAGCAAGGCCAGACCTATACTATATGCCAAATCAGTACGAAAATGAGGCAAATTTCATGGGACATTACAAGGGAACCGGTCCTGAAATTTGGAAACAAACAGAAGGAAAAGTAACTCACTTTTTGACAGGAGTTGGCACAGGCGGTACCATAACAGGCATCTCTGCTCATCTCAAGGAACAAAGTCCTGCGGTAAAAACAATAGCAGTTCAGCCACAACAAAATCATCTGATCCAAGGGTTGCGAAACTTTGTAGAATCTGACAAGCCAGTGTTGTTCAGAAAACGTGAAAACCTAGTGGATGATTGGATGACCATAACAAACGATGAGGCCTTTGCAGCAATTATAAAAATGTTTGAAAAAGAAAAGCTCTTGATGGGACCATCGTCTGGTGCAGTTTATGCAGCAATGGAGAAACTTTCACTAGATCAAGGTTGTGTAGTTGGAATATTTGCAGATGATGGACGCAAATTCAAAAGCTTGTACGCGCAACAAAAAGTGTTTACTGAGGAACAATTTGAAAAGGCATTAAAGGAAGCGGCCCATCTATCACAAGCAGTTTATCTGTAACTATTTTCTTTTATTTTCAGAAAGATATTTGTCAACGTCTATTGCAGCCATACACCCAAATCCTGCAGCAGTGACTGCTTGTCTGTATCTGTGGTCGTGTACATCACCAGCTGCAAAAACTCCTTCCACACTAGTCTTTGTGTGATCTTTTAGAACAATGTAGCCCTGCTCATCAAGCTCGATTTGTCCTTTGAAGAGTTTTGTGTTTGGCTCATGTCCAATGGCTACAAAAATTGCTCCTGCATCTATCGTTTGCTTTTCATTAGTTATTGTGTCTTTGATGGTTATTTGATTTACTTTTTCTTTACCTGTAATCTCCTCTACAACCTTGTTCCAGTGGAATCTTATTTTTTGATTCTCAAAGGCACGTTCCTGCAGTACCTTGCTTGCCCTGAGTTTGTCTCTTCTGTGAACAATATGAACACTCTTGCCAAATTTAGTTAAAAATATGGCTTCTTCTATGGCCGTGTCGCCTCCTCCTGTAACCACAATGTCTTGATTTCTAAAAAATGGTCCATCGCATGTAGCACAATACGAGACTCCCTTTCCACCAAATTCTTGTTCTCCTTTTGCACCTATTTTTCGTGGACTTGCACCGGTACAAATTATCACGGTATCAGACTCGTATTCCTCTGATGGAGTAAGTATCTTGAACGGTTGGTGTTTGAAATCCACGTTAACTACTTCATCATCTACTATGGTGGCATCCATCCTTTCTGTTTGCTTTCTCATTATTGTCATCAGCTCAGGACCAAAGATTCCATTTTCAAATCCAGGATAATTTTCTACTTCTGTTGTAAGCATGAGTTGTCCTCCTGGTAATATTCCAGAAATTACTAAGGTGCTACGTCTTGCACGTGCTGTATAAATTGCTGCTGTATACCCAGCTGGACCAGAACCTATTATAATAACATCAAATTTTTTTTTCTTTTCAGAAAATTTAGGTTTTTCTGATTTAATCTCAGCCAGCATAAAACCAATTCATTTGTAGTACATATTTAAATTATTCATAGTCTTTGATGTTATCTAGAATTTTTTGATGTTTGTTACACAGCTTGCCTATTTGTATTTGCGAATGTAAAAGATCATCTTGCCAGTGAGCATTGTAAAGTCGACAATCTTTTGACTCGCAAAAAGATTCCCCTGTAAGATAATAAAACAATGCTTGCATAGCATATCCCTTGATAACATCGCCAAGTCTTTTATCATGATATTCAAGATATCTGCCTTTGAAATGATTCTTTATCATGTCTATGTTAATGCCTTGCATCATATTTGTAAGCAAGCCTAGATAGTATTCACGTGGTTTTGCTGGTGCCTCAATCATGCCAGTGGTAGAAATAATTGATGGATTGGAACATATCACAGCTCTGCCATGATATCTATAATCCTCAAAATCATATGTGCAAGTAAGTTTACTCGTACACACTAGATGAAATTGGTTTTCCTGTAGTTCGTTTTCAGGTAATAGATTAGTAATGATTTTTTGAAATTCAAATCCATCATACATTACAATATTGATTTCTTTGTTGTGCATAAACGAGTCTTCTTCAAACTCTATTTCCTCCGCCGTGGGATTATGTTTCTCAAAAGGCTTTTTTGTATCAAAAATTCTGCAGGTAGCAAGCTCATAAGCAACACTCTTAATAGAATTCTTGAAATAGCTAAAGATGTTTTCTCTTATTTCGACTTTAACATGAAAATTCTTTTTTATAAATTCACCAAGATCTTCTATTTTTATCTCTGGTATGGATGGTTCATTATATAAAAAAACCGTGGAAATTTTCAATAATGAAACAAAGAATTACTTGAATATAGTTTATCTTTTTAATTCTTTCATCTTTGCGGCAGTTACCTCGGCCGCCTTCTTGCCTGAAAGAAGCATTGAACCATATGTTGGTCCCATTCTTGCTATGCCAAAAGTTTCAGTTACTGACATGCCAGCTACAACAAGACCGGGATACACCTCTCCTGTTTTGTGAACCACTCTGTTTTCTCCATCATCGACCCACATAGGATTCATGCCTTTCCATTCTACTAATTTCCTGTCTACCAATCTTTTTACTGCAACAGAATCATGACCAGACGCATCAATCACCATTTTTGATTCTAATGCGATAGGATCTACACACGTTATGTTTCGTGGTAGAGCGGAAACCGGCATCCAATTTACAACTACTCCTGCAACTCTACCATTTTTTAAAACTAAATCATCAAACTTTGTCAAATTTAAAAATTTGACTCCGGCATCGCAAGCTGCAGCAATAAGCTTCGATACTGCATGCGGTCCGGGAGTAAGATAGAGTCCTTCAGAGACTTTTTTATATGGGATGCCTAGTTCATCCCAGATCTTTTGTGCTGGTGCTCTAACCGTGACAGGATTCATCATGTAGCCGCCAAGCCAGTATCCACCTCCTAGGTAATTGTTCTGCTCTATGATCAGAGTCTTGAATCCCATTGATGCAAGCTCCTTGCCAGCGGTGAGCCCTGCAGGTCCAGCCCCAATTATTATGACATCAGAGTCTGCAGCATTGATTAAAACCTCATGAAATTCATTAGCAATGGCTCTGGTGATTTCCATCTCTTTGACATCAGCAAAAATTTTTGGTGCATCACCAGCACCAGTAGCTTGTTGCATAGAAATTCATCCCTCCATGTACACATTAATAGTTTTAGTTAACAAAGGTGTCTTCAAACGCTTTAATCGAATCTCTTATCTTCATTTTCTTTGGGGGATTTTTGAACGCATACGCAGAAATGATATCTGATTTAGCCAAGTCTTTTTTTGAAATTGCCATCTTTGCTGCTCTTATTGAATCAAGTATGATGTTGCAACCGTTTGTACTGTCGTTAGTTCTTAATGATAGATCCATTTCTATGGTAGAGTCAAGAAAGCCCTTTGCTTCCATCCAATAATAGCTTACTCTGGAACTTCCTAGCTGCTCAGCATATTCAGTAGTTCCCGCAGTGGATCTGAAAGGATAAGGCGCCTCAACTGATATGGATTCCGTCTTTATCTTACGCTTTTTTTCTCGCAGTTCTTCAGCCATGGTATTTTGTGTGTCAGGATTTCCACCTACGTCGAGCTGATATGCTTTTTGAATCTTGATCCCTCTATTTGTCATAAACTCAATCATCCCACGGTGGAATGCGGTTCCACCAAACTGGCTCATTAGGTCATCGCCTAGGATCATTAACCCCTTTGATTCAAAAGCAGTTTTCAGTTGTGGAGTTGTAATTTTGGAGGATGTGGCATTAAAAAAAGAACAGCCAGCTTCTAGTGCTGCTTTGGCATAACTTTCTCCACTTTTATCCATCCCAGAAGATATCAGATTAATAAGAAAATCTGGTTTGATTTTTTTTAAAGAATTAACAAATTCATTATATTTCACAGATTTTAGTTCGCCATGTTCTGAAATGTGAGTAGGCGTTGGATCGTCTGTAATTCCTGGCTGTACAGCTAAATTATCAAAATTTAATTTATAATCTGATATTAAATGATTAACTTTTTTTCCCACCTTGGTAGAATCAATGTCAAAAATTCCACTGACAACTGTGTCGCTTATTGTAAAGCCAGCAATCTTTGGATGCCATAAACCTTCGGTAGAATTTTGGTAAAACTGCAATCCTTTGATAAGTGTAGTTGCAACGTTTCCCATTCCGGTTATTGCAATATTGATCTTATCTGACATGTGGTTTTTTCTTGTCGGTGATCATTTAACTCTTTTCTACATCTTGTAGTTAGCTTAAACTAAGAAATAAAGAATGTCAAAATATGAACATAAAAATATATTCATTTGATGCGGAAGATTTGTACAGATTAATTAGCACATCTGGTTAAAATTCCACTATTCAAAAATTTATATGCCTTCCAACGAGAAAATCCATCATACATTGAGTAAGACTAGTTTAAGTCAATCTAGAGATAATTTACCAAAACCAAAGATCAATTGGGGTAGACTAGAGGAAGCTGAGAAGTTTGCAGAGACTGTGAAACTTTTCCGACAAGGTAAAATGAACCATGATGACTTTAGGCGATTTCGATTGCAACATGGTGCATACGGAAGTAGGATGACTGACAATTACAGCATGGTAAGAATAAAAATTCCAGCCGGAGAAATTTATCCAGAACAAATTGAAAGAATCGCACAACTAAGCGAATCATTCTCAATAGGAAGCGCACATGTATCTACAAGGCAAAACATTCAGCTACACTGGGTCATATTAGAGGATGTATCTGAAATCATGCGAGGTCTTGCTGAGGTAGGTCTTACATCTAGAGAAGCATGTGGGAATACAGTACGAAATGTAATGTGTAGCCCACTTGCTGGTGTGTGTCCTAACGAAATCTTTGATCCTACTCCATACGCCCTTGCAGTAGCAAAATTCCTTTTAAGAAACCCATTAAACCAAGCACTCCCACGAAAATTCAAGATCAATTTCACTTGTTGTGAAAAACACGGAATGGCACGAATCGCCGATATCGGTCTTATACCACAAAAAGTTGAAAAGGAGGGAAAAACTCAGCAAGGCTTTAAGGTCTTTTTAGGTGGTGGACTAGGCGCACAGTCGTTTGTTGCACATCAGCTTGAAGAATTTACTCCTGAAGAAGATTTGGCATATACAACCATAGCCGTTCTTAGGATATTTGACAGAATGGGTAACAGGGAAAACATGGCAAGAAACAGAATGAGGTATCTTGTAAATGAGATGGGGTGGGAGAAATTCCAAAACCTAATCCTAAAAGAAAGAGCAGTTGTGAGATCAACCCAATCTGTTATAGTAAAGCTTGAGATAGACAAGACTCCCGAAGTCTTACACAAAGTAATTGTGAGCTCAGAAAATCCTTCTGTGCCAGCTGGCTTTGCAAGGTGGATAAAAACTAACGCAGTCAAGCAAAAACAAAACGGCTACAGCGTAGTATTTCTGACTTTGGAGTCTGGTGATGTAACAGCAAATCAACTCAGAGCAATAGCACAAATTGCAAGAGAATTTTCTGCAGAGGGAAGAATACGCAATGGATTCACACAGAACATAGTGTTTAGATGGGTAAGAGATGAAGATCTTTCACACCTTTATTCAAAACTATTGGAAGTTGGTCTTGCAAATCCAGGGGCTCTTACGATGGCATCAGTTGTTGGATGTTCTGGAACTACTTCATGTAATCTTGCTATTACAAACTCTCACAGACTTGCAAAAGAAGTGCAAAGAAAATTCCTTGGGCTTAAGCTAGACACAGACGATGATTTACGTGACTCTAGCATCAAGATCAGCGGCTGTCCAAACTCCTGTGGGCAACACGAAATAGCTACAATTGGATTTTACGGTGGAGGAGGACGAATGGGTAAAGACATGTACCCCTTGTATATGATGTCCCTTGGTGGCAGAGCGGATGAGCAAGCCATGCTAGGATTGACATGTATGAAGGTGCCTGCAAAAAGAGTAATTCCAACAATTCTAAAGATAATTGAGATCTTCAAATCTGAAAAAAGAGCAGGGGAGACACTAAACTCATGGATACACAGGGTCATGGATGGATATGGTGGACCAAATGTAAAATCTATTAACGACATAAAAGAGATGCTGAAACCAACCGTTGCTATCCCAAGCAAAGAAGAGGACAAAGATTTCTATGCTGATTATGGAAGTGATGGTGGCTTTCATGCAAAGACAGGAAAGGGCGAATGTGCTGCTTGAGTGCAGAAAAAACAATGCGCATTACGATAGACTCGGATTCGTTAAGATCTCAAATTAGAGACAAAAGTGTACGAGTGCTAGATATAAGAAAAGAAGAAGAGTATAAGCAAAATCACATACCTGCTGCAGTAAACCTCCCACTTGCAAATCTTCTTGCAGACGATAGTCCACAAAAGGTCTTGCAGCTTACCCAGTCTTTTGGAATAGATGATGAAACCCCAGTTGTAGTATATGATGATACATTTGGTGCACTTGCATCACGAGTTGCCTGGACTCTGCAATATATTGGTCATGAAGATGTCTCTTTATTGGATATGACATATGGAACTTGGAAGAAGATGGGTCTTGAGACAACGACAGAGCAGCCATCATTTAACAAAAAAGAACATTCATTGAAACTAAAACCTGAGATTCTTGCAACCGTAGATTATTTGGAGACCATAAAAGGAAAAAAGGAAACTATACTTATAGACAACAGAGAACGATTAAACTATCTTGATAACCACATTCCTGGAGCAATCAACATTCCGTATAGGATGCTCGCTTCTACAGAAAACATACTAAGGCCAAAAAATGAGCTAAAAAAACTCATACAAAACAGGAGCATTTCTCCTAATTCTGAAATCATAACCTATTGTGGTAGTGTAGGCACACTATCCGGCTTGGGGTATTATGCACTCAAGTCAGCCGGAATGGAAAATGTCAAGCTGTACGTACGTTCATTTAAGGAGTGGAAATCACTTGACAAACCAACTGAGGCCCAAAAAGATGCAAACTACTGGGATCTTTCTGCAGAATAATTTAGTTTTAAAATACTAATTTTAAGTAACTGCACTTCTGATTTTTTTTGTTACAATCATTTCCATGTTGTCAAAAAGTTCTAACATTTTTTGTTTGTTTGCTTGTAGATACTCATAACCTCTGTCTTTTAACCTAATCTTGTACAATCTTATCTCACGATGTTCCTCGAAAAAGTATTCTATCATGTGAGGGCCTTTCTTTGCTGGATCAATGAACACATCAAGATTTGACAGTGTTTCTTCTACATCTAATTTTTCTATAGATGCTTTGACTGCTTGTATGGCTTCTACAATCTCTTTGAGATGTTGTATTGATGCAGAGCTTTTTTTCTTAATTCCAAGCTTTCCTTTCTTTTCAACACCAATTTTTTCAGCAAGCTCTGGAGCTAAATCATAAAATTCCTGTTTATGTAAACCTTGTTTTTTCTCGCGTTTTACAATTAGGCCCTTTTCTAATAATTTTCTTGCTGCATCTTCAATTTCAGCCTTGCTTAGCATTGTAGTCCAGACAATGGGTCCTGCTTGATGGTAGCCTTGTCGTATTGCTTCTAACACAACAACTTCGACAATTCTTCTAAATCCTTCTTCTACTTTGACATTTTCGAAATCTTTGTCTTTTACTGCTCTCTTTGCATTTTTTACGTCAATCTCAATTGAGCGTTTTAGTGCTTCGATGGATTCAGGTACCTGATTTAAAATAGAAAGATAGCAGGCTTTGTTGTACCATGCCATTCCATCTGTAGGATCTGAATCAATAGCTTTTTCAACACATTCTAGTGCCTTCTCGTAGTTTTTTGTTTCGTAATGGACAAGCCCCTTTAGGTTCCATGCATCAGCGTTTGTAACATCTATTTGGAGGACCTTATCATAAGTCTCCATAGCGCCAGAGTAATCTTCTAAGTGAAAACGAGCATATCCTAATTTTAAAAGAGAATCCACATGCCCTGGATCGATTCTAAGTGCTTGTTCAAAGGCCTGAACAGCTTCCTGCATCCTTTCATCAGCCATCAAGCCGACTCCTTTTTTGTAGAGCTTATTTCTAGAATAATCAGAATCTGTCAAATCAGACTCTTTCTTAATTTCTTTTGGTCGGTCTTTGAATAGCTTTCTCATGTGTGTACCATCGATTTTTTCCAGATAAATACTATTCAAACTTTGATTCACCTATAAAAAATCCTCCTTCCATTCGTAAAATGGCCTTTATATCATCATTGGAAAATACAAAAATACCAAAGGATTACACCTAGGATATGTCAAGCGGTGGCCAAAGGAAGATAGAGATAGAGGGGATATCTCCTTTCAAACTGCCATCGGGCGTCTTTGAGGTACAAATTGCTATTTGTGAGAGCCGCCCATCTGACGAAGAGATTGCAAAAAAAAGTTTTTCATTTCTATGGAAAGACAATTTTCATCTAAGAGTAAAGGATAAAAAATTCAGTCAAGTTCTTGGAAGCGACAAAAATCCGTTACCGGAATCTATTTTTCAACGTAGTTCAGTATGGATTGTAATTACTGATCAATTTTCCCCAATTCACACTGTATTTGAAAACGAAATTTCGCATTTGGCTAAAAAGGCTGCTGAAATACACGAACCAAGAAAGCCTAGAGAACTAGATACACGTAGTCTAGGACGAATCGCTCCTGAAGGTCTAGTCGGTGAAAAGGGTTCGCGTGGACCAATGGGCCCTCCTGGTGACAAAGGTCCACCTGGTCCACAAGGTCAACCAGGAGACAAAGGTTCACCTGGTTCACAAGGTCCACTAGGAGACAAAGGAGACAAGGGCGACAAAGGAGAACAAGGACCTCGTGGAGATAAAGGACTAACAGGTGATAAAGGTCCTTCTGGTGACAAAGGTTCACAAGGAGACAAGGGACCACCTGGAGAAAAAGGAGACAAGGGAGACAAGGGCGACAAAGGAGACAAAGGCATTACTGGTGATGTAGGCGATAAAGGAGACAAAGGTCATACTGGTCCGTCTGGACCCTCAGGTGATAAGGGAATTCAAGGTCCTCTAGGTGAAAAGGGACCAAAAGGATTGCAAGGCCCTCTTGGTGATAAAGGTGACAAAGGTCCACAAGGTCCACAAGGCGAAAAAGGATTAACTGGTCCACAGGGTCCACAAGGTGACAAAGGCCCACAAGGTCCACAAGGTCCGCCTGGAGAAAAAGGACTAACAGGAATTCCAGGTCCGCCAGGTGAAAGAGGACCACGGGGACTAACTGGTCCAACTGGTGAAATAGGTCCAAGAGGTCCACAGGGTCCACAAGGTGACAAAGGTCCACAGGGGATTCAAGGTCCACAAGGTCCTCAGGGTTCTCCTGGCGAACTAGGTCCAAGAGGTCCACAGGGTCCACAAGGTCCGCCTGGAGAGCAAGGCCCAAGAGGTCCACCCGGCCCACCAGGAGACAAAGGGGTCACAGGATTTTCAGAACAAGAAAAGGCGCTGATAACACAATTGCTTGAAATACTTACTTCAAAAAATATGATAACAACAGAACAACAGATAAAGCTGTTAAGCTACCTATACTAGTCAACATATTCAAATAATTGCAAATGTAATTTCACGTTTAATGAGTCATCAAAAGGACAAGATAGATTTCAAATTGCTAGATCATGAAAGAATAGGAAACGAATTTGTATCATTTAAACTTGAAGATGGTACAATAGTAAAAGTCAAAGTAGATTTGGATAGAGTAGGCATTGCCACTAATTACAAAAACCCTGATGGAACTCCACATTATGCTATAAACACTTCAGTGAAAATCTCAGTAATTCCAAACGAAAGAAAATTCTCCGTGGAACGAGATGCGATAAAAGGGAAATCATCGTCTCCTCCAGGGCAGATGTTTAGCTAATAAAATATTGATAAAAATATGAAAGTCATCGCTAAAAAGTTGCGACAACCTATTTGTGGATAAGAATTACCTTCGTCGTTTCTTAGCAGCTTTTTTCTTACCTGATCTTTTAGCTTTTTTTCTAGCTGATCTACGTTTTGGAGCCTTACGTTTTGCGGCTCTCCTAGATCGCTTTTTTGTTGCCATTAAAAAATTGTGGAATCAATCGCATTTCTATGGTTATAATGAAAAAAATTACACTAATTGATTACAATTTTTCAATGAAATTTTTGTAACAAAATCAGTTTTTGATCGTAATTTGATCAATAAACACTTTCAGCTGATGGTCTTCTTCCAAGCAACCAAGTTTTTTCGCCACATTTAGTACATTTGTATTGTCTGCGTCGCTTGTATGTAGGAATTTCAGGCATGAAAATAATTTCTTGCTTTGTTTTTGCCATACATTTTTTGCACCAACGATTTTCAAATTCTTGTTCCACGGATTTCAAGATTGATCCACACACAAAAGTTTTTGCTCAAGTGCCCTTCGCTTTAACTATAGTGAGCACATCCTCGTCTTGCAAATTGTGATGAAGACCGACTCTTTGACCCCCAAACTTGACACTTTTTCCCCAGACCAAAGCATATCTGAAATCTTTTTTCATGTCTCTGTGCAGCTTGTTACAGATTTCTAGAACCGTAGAACCGTTTCTTACTATCAGTGGTTCTTTGTAGTCTGTTTCTCCACCTTTTGGTCTCATGTAAATTCTAATAAAATCTAATTTTTCGTAAATTTTGTCTTTGAGAGCATTAATGTTAATGTCAGCGTCAGCAGATATGGGTATGATTTTTGATTTTAGGTTCGATTGTAGTTCATTTAGAAATCCTTGGTTTACAAGGTCTATTTTGTTCATTACTGTGAGAGACTGAACATACGTCCTGTTACCAGAAATAAAATCAATAAGCTGTTCAGAATCTATATCTTCTCTGATAAGCACTCTGGCATTGTTGATTCCATACACTCTTAGTATGTCTTTTAGTAGGCTTACTGACATATTTGTCATTGGAACTTGTTGACTTACGGAAATTCCACCCTCTGATGATTTTTCAATGACAATGTTTGGAGGTTTTTGATCTAACCTGATACCTATGTTAGCTAGCTCTGTTCTGATGATTTCCTCATGGTATGGTTGAAAAACATCTAACATGATTAAAACTAAATCTGCACTTTTTGCTACTGATAATACTCTTTTTCCTAATCCTTTTCCTGTCGATGCGCCTTTTATTATTCCAGGCAAATCTAGAATCTGAATTTTTGCACCACGATGTTCCATCATGCCAGGAACTACAGTGGTTGTTGTAAATTGAAATGCACCAACGGTTGATTTTGCACCAGTAAGTATGTTAAGCAGTGTGGATTTTCCAACACTAGGCAGTCCAGTCAAAACAACAGTCGCATCGCCAGTTCTTTTGATGTCAAATCCAGCTGAACTGCCAGATGATTTTGATTTAGTTTCTTCTTGTTCACGTTTTAGTTTTGCAAGCTTTGCTTTTAACAAACCAACGTGGTGCTCTGTAGCTTTGTTTATCTGCGTCTTTGCCATCTCGTCTTTTATGGCTTGCATCTTTTCTGGAATTCCCATCTAGTTCACTTATTTGGATTTGCGAAATAAAACCCTTTTTCCTTTCTTGACAAACTTGATTCTTGTGATTGGTATTGTTTCGAAGTTGTCCGATTCTGTTATGAATTCCGGTAAAGTAACCTCTTTTATGGTGTTATAATCAAGATATCCTATCACATATGACGTAGGGTTGTCTGCATATAGAGCCTTGCTAAAAATCTCTGCTAATCTTCCTTTGCGAGGCATGATCTTGTTATGTTAAGACACACTATTTTAGATCTGTCTATTTAATGAGGAGGAGTTATTATCCTCCTTAGAATATCTGACTTGATGAAACAGAAAATTTTTGCAGTTGACATAGATGGTACAATTACTGAAAACGGTGGAGGAAGAATTCATCTTGATGCATTAGATGCACTAAGACATATGGTAACACTCGGTCACAAGGTTATTTTTGTATCAGGCAGATCTTCTGTTGAAGGATATATTTTGGCCGTATTTGGTGGAACCACCAGGATCGCCGTAGGGGAAAATGGTGGTGCAGTAACGTTTGGTCCAACTGATCATAAACTTTTGGGCAAAAAAGATGATTGTGTTAAGGCATTTGAAGTAATAAAATCAAAAATTCCAGAGGCAAAGGAAAAGCAAGTATTTCCTAGGATGACTGAGGTTGTACTTGAAAGAACATTTGATATAGAAATGGCAAAACAAATTGTTGTCGAACACAACTTGCCAGTAGAACTTTCTGACAGCCAGTATGCATTTCATATTAACTCAAAGGGAATTAACAAGGCAAAGGGATTTTCTGAAGTTGTGAAAATGCTCTCTGCATCAACAGATGACGTAATAGCAATAGGTGACAGCGAAACAGATGTGCCACTGTTTAGTATATCTAGATTCAGTATTGCACTTGGCAATGCAGCAGAAAGTGTCAAATCACAGGCAACAATGAGCGTATCTGGAAAATCTGGTGATGGCGTTATAGAGGCACTTGAACAAATATCGCTCAAGCTAACCAAGGTGTAATCAATGACTCTGAGACTTTTGCTTGACGAGATTAAATCAAACATGCATCAAATCTGTTCCAAACTGAATTATCCTATCGCTGAGTTTGAAGTAACAGAGGCATCAAGGCCAGAATTTGGTGATGTTAGCTGTAATGTAGCATTTTTGCTTGCTAAATCATTAAAGAAAAAACCATTTGAGATTGCAAAACAAATTTCTGATGAATACCAAAAAAACCTAGGTAAGTTTGTAAAGCAAGTAACTCCTCACGAATCAGGATATGTGAATTTTTTTGCAAACCATTTGACATTAAACAACTCTACGATTGCATCATCGATTGAAAAAAACTACGGGACGGTGAGTGTTGGAAACAAAACCAAAGTTGTGGTAGAACACACAAGCGTAAATCCAAACAAGGCATTGCATATAGGTCACGTACGAAATATCATCATTGGTGATACGGTATCAAGAATTTTACAAAAGGCGCAATATGATGTTAGAGTGTTAAACTATGTAGACGATTCTGGGTTACAGGTGGCAGACATAATTGTTGGTTTCAAATACGGAGGATTTTCTGAAGAACCACCAAAAGATCAAAAATTTGATCACTATTGTGGAGATATTGTATATGTGCAGACTACGGAAAAATATGAGACTGATAAAAAACTTGCTGATCTTAGAACGAGAGTACTAAAGGAACTTGAGGAAGGAACATCAGACACTGCCAAGTTTGCTAATACAATAACTAGGCGAGTTCTTGTTGAACAGCTAAAGACTTGCTGGCGTCTTGGTGCTACATATGACTGTCTTAATTTTGAATCTCAAATTGTTCGCTCAAACCTCTGGACTATAATATTTGAGAAGATGAAATCAATGCAAATTATAGATCTTGAAAAAGAAGGCAAAAACTCTGGCTGCTGGGTGATAAAATCTGAAGACAATGACGAGGATAAAGTGCTTGTACGAAGCAACGGCATTACTACATACATTGCAAAAGACATCCCATACGCAGCATGGAAGCTTGGTATCCTAGAAGACCCATTTTACTATACAAAATATGCCGAACAGGCAGGTAACAGAGTACTGTGGGAGACTGTGCTTGAAAAAAACTCAAATGCTAAACTTGACTTTACTGGAGACAAAGTTATAACAGTAATTGATTCACGTCAGTCGCGATTACAAAAAATAATTACGAAACTAATGTCTAATTTCAAATCACAGCAAGAAGCATATGTTCACCTTGGATATGAATCAGTAACGTTGAGTGCAGAAACTGCAAAGACACTTAATGTAGATACGGGAGGCAAGCAAGTACAAATGTCAGGACGTAAAGGAATCTACGTCAACGCAGACTATGTACTTGATATTTTAGGAGTAAAGACGTATGAAGAGGCAAAGAAAAGAAATCAAGATCTTGATGAGGAAAAACTAGTCACGATCTCAGAAGAAGTCGCTGTTGGTGCACTACGATACGCAATGATAAAACAGGATCTGGACAAGATCATTACATTTGACATGACGGAATCACTAAGCCTTGAAGGCGATACAGGACCTTACATACAATATGCCTATGCCCGAGCTGCAAGGATTTTAGAAAAAGCAGGAATAGAACCAAAGTTTGACGTACCGTTTGACAATTTAACCACAGAACATGAGATCAATCTAATTAAAATGATAGGAAAGTTTGATATCATGATAGAAGATGCAGCAAAAAACCTATCACCAAAAATAATTGCACGTTATTGTTATGAACTTGCTGTCACATTTAACGCGTTTTATGAACATGTCAGAGTTCTTACTGCAGATAACAAGTCTCTAGTGAACACAAGGCTTTGCCTAGTTTACTGCTTTAAGGAAACTCTTGCCAAGGCACTAGATGTACTTGGAATTGCCTCGCCTGAAAGAATGTAGGTAAATTCTTATTCATATCAAATCAGCTCTAATTTTGTGAAAAAAATAAAACCGAGCTCTTATGTTTTATTTTTTTACAATGACTCAAAAAAATGGTTGATGAAGGTATCAAAAAAACAGCAGTTTCATACTCATATTGGAATAATTGATCACAGCAAGGTAATAGGAAAAGAATACGGTTCTACAATAACAACAAACAAGGGAAAATACGTCTATCTTCTCGAACCAACAATACATGACTATGTTATGAAAAGCCAACGCAGCACGCAAATAGTATATCCAAAAGACCTTGGCTATATAGCTGCAAGGACAGGATTACAGAGCGGACAAAAAATTGTAGAGATAGGAACTGGAAGTGGCTCGCTTACAACCTTTTTTGCAAGTATTGTAAAACCACGTGGACATGTCTACACATATGATGTCGAACCAAACTTTATGGAAATTGCCAAAAAAAACATCGAAAAGGCTGGCGTCGCAAAATACGTAACAATGGAAAATCTTGATATCAAAACTGTAAAGAAAGTTCCACAGACTGATGTAGATCTGGTTGCCGTTGATCTTGGTGACCCTTGGTCTGTTGTACCACAAGCAAGAAAGATGCTAAAGGGAAGTGGTGCATTTGTTGCCGTCTGTCCTACAATGAATCAGCTTGAAAAGCTTGTAACTTCACTTAATGAAAATGATTTTTATGATATAGAATGCACAGAACAAATTGTACGAACAATTGAGGCAAGAGAAGGAAAAACTAGACACTCATTTCGAAGCATAGGTCATACAACATACGTCGCGTTTGCAAGGAAGGTTTATTCCCCTAAAAAGAAGATTACCGCTGTTGACTAGTAAGATCCTACAGCCTTCTATAGTAAAAAATTTCATTCCTCAACGAAAATTTGCTTCTCGTAAGGGTGAGAACGGCAAGGTCCTAGTTGTTGGTGGGAGCTACATCTATCATGGCGCGCCAATACTTTCTTCTATCGCTGCCCTAAGGTGTGGAACCGACTTGGTGTATACTTGCGTACCAAAGATTAATGCGCAAGCAAGCCGAGCTATATCACCAAACCTTATTGTCATACCACTGGCAGATGCCAAGCTTACACGTGGTGCGGTGCATAAACTTCTTGGCGTTGTACCAAAGGAACTTGACTCTGCAACCATGGGTATGGGACTTGGAGTACAGGACATGGAAGCCTTGAAGCTTCTTGTTAATTCACTTTTGAATAGATCTGTAAGACTATCACTTGATGCAAGCGCACTAGTACCAGATATCTTGCCATTAATAAAAAACAAAAATGTAGTAGTGACGCCTCATGCAGGTGAATTCAAAAGACTGTTTGGTGAATTTCCCTCAGATTCCAAAAAAGAAAGAATTTCACTGGTAGAAAAATATGCAAAAGAAAATTCTGTTACAATATTACTAAAGGGTCCCACTGATATAATATCAGATGGTCACAAAACACTCTTGAATGTGAAAAAAACTCCTGCCATGACAGTAGGAGGAACAGGCGACGTCTTATCTGGATTAGTGGCAGGCTTACTATCAAAAAACAAAAATCCTATTGAAGCTGCTGCAGCAGCTGTCTTTGTAAATGGAAAGGCAGGAACACTTGCACAGAGAAAGTATGGACTACATATGGTAGCAACTGATCTTTTAGAGTTTATCCCACAAGCAATGAAGCCATTTGACAGAGTAAAGTGAGTCAGATGCAAGTACTTAGATATGTAGACCAGAACATGAAAGGATTAGTATCAGATCTGCAGACTTTGATTAGACAACCAAGCGTCTCTGCAAAAAACGAGGGACTTGGAGAGTGTGCAAGACTTGTCAGAAATATAATGAAAAACGCTGGGATACGATCAGAACTACTTTATCTTCGAAAGGGAGTACCACCAGTTGTGTATGGGGAGGTGAGATCAAAACAAAATCCATCAAAGACAATACTTTTTTACAATCATTATGACGTACAGCCAGCAGAACCATTTGAGCTATGGGATGACAAACCCTTTAGCGGAAAAATAAAAGGAAACAGAATATTTGGTCGTGGTTCTGCTGATGACAAGGGTGAGCTAATCACTAGAATAAAGGCAGTCGAGTCTTATCTAAAAACAGATGGAGATGTACCATGCAATGTAAAGTTCCTCGTTGAGGGTGAAGAAGAAATAGGAAGCATGCACATGGAAAATTACCTAAAAAAATACAAAAACAAACTTGCATGCGATGGTGTGATCTGGGAGTTTGGCTATGTAGATGAAAAAAATAGACCAATAATCAGCCTTGGTATGAAGGGCTTGCTATACGTAGAGATTTCTACAAGTGAGTCTGTACGTGATGCACATTCCAGTCTTGCAGTTATTATTAAAAATCCTGCTTGGAGACTTTTAGAGGCACTAAAAACACTTCGTGATTCTAATGGAAAGATACTCATCAAAGATTGGTACAAAGATGTGGACCCATTTACAAAAAAAGAACTTGCACTTATTCGATCTGAACCGTTTGATGAAAACGCATTCAAAAAAGAATACGGCATTACAAAGTTTGTTGCAAACAAAAAAGGAATAGAGATCAAAAAAGCTCTAGTAGGTGGGGCAACTTGTAACATTGCAGGCTTCATCTCAGGGTATACTGGCCTTGGGGCAAAGACAGTTCTTCCTGCAAAGGCTCTTGTAAAAATAGATTTTAGACTTGTGCCAAAAATGAATCCACTAAAGCAACTTACCAGACTAAAACGACATCTTAGATCACATGGATTTGGAGATCTCAAAGTCAACATGATTCATGGGGAAGCTGCATCCAGAACAAAGATCAACGATCCATTTGTTTACAACGTAAAAGAAGCAGCAGACGAATCGTTTGGTAAATCTATAGTGAGTGTATCATCTGCAGGTACAGGACCTATGTACTCCTTTGCAAAGATTATACATGCGCCTTGTATCTCTATTGGAAGCACATACATATTTTCTAGGATCCATTCTCCAAACGAGTTTGCAAGAATAGATCTGTTGAACAAAACTACAAAGTGCATATGTAAAGTAATGGATAAATTTGCTACATCATAGAAAGGGCTTTATTCTCCTCACCTTGCAGTGATTTTATGGCTTATGTATACATGCCAGGTGCCACAGCAGTTGGTATAACATATGACAGTGGTGTGGTTATGGCAAGCGAAAGAAGAATAGCATACGGTAATTTTCTTGTAAGTAAGACCACAAAAAAGACATTCAAGATAACTGATTATGTGGGAGCTACATGTGCTGGTCTTGTTGTAGACATGCAGGTTCTGGCAATGCAGATGAGAGCACTTACCAAGATTAGAAAAATGGAACTAAAACGTGAAGTTCCTCCCAACTCTGTAGCAAAAATGATGTCTACTTTAATGTATGAAAGAAGATACTTTCCTTTGCTTACACAGGTTATTGTAGGCGGAGTGGATGGTACTCCCGCAGTTTATACTCTAGATCCACTTGGCTCAGTATTGCCAGATGATTATGCAGCAGTAGGAACTGGAGCTGAGATGGCTCTTGGAGTTTTGGACCAAGAATACAAAGTAGGTATGAAAGAAAAAGAGGCCGTTGCATTAGCAGTAAAGTCAATCAAATCTGCAATAAGGCGTGACACCGCAAGCGGAGATGGAATTGACATACTTGTAGTGGACAAAACTGGCTGCAGAGAATTTACAGAAAATTAGACACTCTTTATCATTTTTGCAGCTTCCCAAAATCTATCCGAAACATGATGTAAGTTTTTTATTACCTCGCCTTTTGTCATTGTAGGCATTTCTTTGCTTGATACAAGTGATCTACCTACTGCTAGAAACTTGCTGTGAGATTCTTCTGATACGCATACTATCTGATCTTTTTCAAACTCAGAATAGTTTTTGATGCCAGGTCTCATTACAGTTGCTCCATTGCAGACAAACTTTACAGCGCCCATATCTACAACGACTCTTGGAAATTTTTCAAGCAGAGTGGGTTCCGACAAAAAAGGCAGATACGTCTCACCAACTTTTATTGCCGCAAAGCCATCTCCAGTTATTAGACTAGCATCATCTTCAATTTCATGTTCCATGAGAGTTTTTGTCTTGGGTAACTCTATGTTCCATTGTGACGAAATTTTCTTCAACGTCTCGGCAGTTGCGCTTTTTGATAGTGGATTTGATTTCAACGTCTTGACATTTCCTGCTTTATGTCTAGCAGATCTCGTAGGATAGAGCTGGCTGTTTCCATTCCTCCTGCTCCACGACCAATTATGGTCTGCTGGCCAGAGTGTTCTGAGTTGAAGGTAATTGCATTTAGCGTTCCATTTACACACAAAGGATCATCAAGCGGAATCTCTTTTGGTGCAACAACTAACTCCTTATTGCATGATGCAACTAGCTTTACCGCACAATTTTTTGAAGTTGCATGTTTGATATCTGATGTTGTCACCTTGCTGATACCTCTGCGTTCGATGTCCTTTATGGTTACCTTCATGTCCATTATCCAATTAGCAAGTATGACAAGCTTTGCCGCTGCATCGTACCCGTCTATATCCAAAGAAGCATCTGCCTCGACGTAGCCTTTTTTCTTAGCATCTGCAAGTGCTGCCTTGAAGGTCATGCCATTTGCCATGTTTGTCAATATGTAATTCGTTGTACCATTTAGAATTCCCTGAAAAGAGACAATTCTTTCACCACGGAGGCTGTTTTTTGCATAATCCAAAATTGGCGTACCGCCACCTACAGTTCCACTAAATTTCAATAATACTTGGTTGTAAGTTGCAAGTTCCATCAAGGAAGGAAATGCAAGAGCAAGTGGTCCTTTATTTACCGTAATTACATGCAATCCGTGCTTCATTGCACTTACTATGTGTGACATTCCAGGCTCAGCATCTTTGTAGTTGCTTGGGGT
>JBOGRG010000195.1:0-7559 GCA_050749365.1 Nitrosopumilaceae archaeon | reverse complement strand
CCAAAAAAGGCATAAGTTAACATAGGTGGTTTTTAAAGCTTGAACATTGTATTGGCGTGAAACTCTTCCTGATTGGTACATAAAAAAATACGGTCACCAACCTTGTGTTAACATTGGAACAGCTGGTCATGTAGATCATGGAAAAACAACCCTAATCCAAGCTCTCACGGGTGTGTGGACTAGTGCTCATAGCGAAGAACTAAAGCGTGGAATTACTATTCGTGTAGGATATGCAGATGCAGCATTTTATAAATGCAAAAACTGTGAGCCTCCACTTGGATATTCAATCTCTCCAAAATGTAGTAACTGTAGAAAGGATAGTGATCTATTAAGGGTGGTAAGTTTTGTAGACAGTCCAGGTCATGAAAGCCTCATGGCAAATATGCTTTCTGGGTCTGCTTTAATTGATGGTGCAATACTTGTAATAGCTGCAAATGAAAGAGTGCCCCAGCCACAGACAAAGGAACATCTACTTGCGTTACAAACACTGGGAATACAGCAAATTGTACTTGTACAAAATAAGGCAGACTTGGTTTCATATGAAGATGCCATGAAAAACTATGCTGACATTGTGAAGTTTATTAAAGGAACAAATGCTGCGAAGGCCCCCATCATTCCTATTTCTGCTCAATCAAAGCTAAACATTGACGCCCTGATTGGTGCAATAGAATCCACAATCCAAACTCCAAAAAGAGATGAATCAAAAAACGCAGTAATGCATGTACTAAGATCATTTGATGTCAACAAACCTGGCACCAAAATAAATGGCATCAAAGGGGGTGTCATAGGTGGAAGCATAACTCAAGGTATCTTAAAAGTAGGAGATGAAATTGAGATAAAGCCAGGACTTGCAAACGAGAAAAATGGAACCTATGAGCCAATCATAACAGAGATCTCTTCACTTGGAACTGGTGCCGGTCTTGTAGATGAAGTAAAGTCTGGAGGCCTTGTTGCAATAGGAACAAAACTTGACCCTTCGATGACACGAAGTGATTCATTAATCGGTTCAGTAATTGGTAGACCAAATACTTTACCAGAAAATTCTTCTAGTGCAACAATTGATGTAAGTCTGTTTGATACTGCAGTAGGCTCAGTAGATGAGATAAAGGTCTCATCCGTACAGGCTGGTGAATCATTAAGACTTAGCATAGGAACAGCACCTGTTCTTTCTAAGGTGATAGGTGTAAAGGGACAAAAGATGGAAGTTCAGTTCAGAAGACCAGTCTGCCTTTTTGAAAAAGGAAGAGTTGCAATCAGCAGAAGAATAGCAGAAAGATGGAGACTGATTGGAGCAGGTGTAGTCATTGGTTGAAGTTGTCTGTGATACTAGTTTTTTGATGATTCTTGCATCTAAAAATATAAAGAATATACCAAATCTTGAGATAGATCTTGGAACAATTGAGTTTGTGGTGCCAGACA
Organism: Nitrosopumilaceae archaeon; assembly: GCA_050749365.1. GTDB lineage: Archaea > Thermoproteota > Nitrososphaeria > Nitrososphaerales > Nitrosopumilaceae > JBBDNF01. Next base: position 6,140 of record JBOGRG010000195.1, on the reverse strand, counting down.
TGGTAGTAAAGGAACTTGAAAAACTCTCTCATGGTCCCAATCTTAAAAAAAAACTTCTGCATCTAACGCTCTAAGAATAATAAAAGATTTTAAAAAAATTAAAATCTTAGGAGACACTGTAGATGATGCTATAATATCATATATAAAGAATCATAAGGGAATTATAGCAACAGTAGACAGAGATCTTAAAAAAAGAGTAAGAAATAATGGTGGCACGATTCTTTCTCTGGCAAATGACAGAATAGTTTTAGAATCTAGTAAGATTTAACTTAAACAAAAATTAATTTCTAATAATGTTTGAATACAGCGGAATCAAAATAAGATGGCACGGTCACGATACTTTTACACTGGAAAAGGAAATTACAATCTGTATAGATCCATACAAACTACTTCGATCTCTACATTCAGATGTCGTACTAATTTCACACAATCACTTTGATCACTTAAGTTTGGAAGACTTGAAAAAAACTTCCTCCCATGATACAACAATTATTGCTGCAAACGAATGTATATCACAACTTTCCAAGGTTCCATCGAAAGAAAGAATAGGTCTTGCACCTGGACAGGAAAAAATGATAAGTGACGTTAAAGTAAGGGCTGTTCCTGCATACAATGTAGATAAGATCAATCCAGAAACTGGAAAGCCTTTTCATCCAAAAGAAGACAACAAGATCGGCTTTATTGTTAGCATGGAAGGAATATCAATTTATCATACTGGTGATTCAGATCTTATTCCAGAAATGACTGATCTTAAACCAGATGTTTTGCTTGTTCCAGTTAGTGGAACATATGTGATGACTGCAAAGGAAGCAGCTAAAGCGGTAGAAAAAATAAAACCAAAGGTAGCTATTCCAATGCACTATGGGACCATAGTAGGCAATGAGAATGATGCAAAAGAATTCAAAACTATGGTAAAGTCATGTGATGTACAAATTCTTACAAAAGAGTAATAAACAGAACAAATTCCTATCCAAATTGGATTGATTTCTAACACTAAATTATTTAAAATCGGCAATTTTGAGTTTTACTCATATCATTTACTGATTGTTGGAATACTTGCAATTTCTTTTTCTGTTTCTGTCATGGTCAGATCCCAAGCAGCAGATTATGGCTTTGAGCTAAACGAATTTGATCCCTTTTTTAATTATAGGGCAACTAAATATCTTCATGAAAATGGCATAGATGCATACGTTAACTGGCATGATGATATGAGCTGGTATCCAACTGGACGGGATATTTTTGGCACATCACAAGTTCCTTTACACTTTACTGCTGCGTTTTTGTACCAGATTTTTGGAGGAGGTTCCAGCCTCTATGATTTTACCATAATACTTCCAGTTGTTTTTGGTTCACTTACTGCAATAATCGCCTTTGCACTGGTCAGGGTTATTGGAGGTACAACTGCTGGTCTATTTGCCTCACTATTTTTTGCACTATCACCAGCCATAATAATTAGAGGTACCATAGGATGGTTCAAATCCGAACCACTTGGACTTTTTTATGGACTGTTAGCCGTATATCTTTTTCTTAGCGGACTAAAATCACAAAACTACAAAGTTGCATTTGCAAAGTTAATTGGAGGTGGATTGTTTTTAGCTATCGGTTTTGCATCATGGGGTGGAATTCAATTCTTCCTTATGCCACTAGGACTCTTTACCATAGTACTTCCATTTATCAGAAAAGATCATAAATTCCTACTCTGGGCAATACCGCTTTTTGTAGCTACTACTATGGTAGTCTCCAGTGGATTTGAAAGACCAGGCATTAGTTTTCTAAGAGGCATAGGCGGATTTGCATTAATTGGACCTATAGTATTTTTAATTATTCAGATAATCATTCAGAAATTCAGCAGACAAGAAAACGCAATAAGGAATGGTCTAATATTTTTAGGAGGTTCCATCGTAGCCGCTTTTGTAATAATTTCATCTAATATGTTTTCATTACCATCTTTTCGCTATCTTAATGCAATAAATCCATTGCTTACTACGCAGGATCCATTGACAGATTCTGTTGCAGAACATGCAACACCAACGATTATCCAAAGCTTCACATTTTTGTCTGTCTTGATGCTTTTTGCAGGTTTGGGAATATGGCTTATTTTTAGAAAAAAAATAGAGAATCAAAATAACTCTCTACCAGTAAATATTAAAAATGAAATGACAATCTTTGCATTGATTATAGGTTTTATAGGTGTTTATGCAGGTGCAACTTTTGCAAGATTAGAGCTTTTTTCAGCTATTTCTGTGATTATTCTTTCATCAGTTGGATTAGCTATCATAACATCACAAATACTCAAGAAAGAAATTGTACAAAACAAAAAATCTATACGTTCCTCAGGAAGAATTACTAAAATATCATATATTGCTGTTATAGTTTCATTTCTTCTAATTCCTACTGTTTTTCCGATAAATGAAAACTGGATAAGTGCAGTCAAAGGTCCACCAACCATTCTAAACGGCGGTTCTAATTTTGATATGGCTACAGACGATTGGCCAGCAACTTTGGACTGGATAAAAAATAACACACCAAAAGACGCAGTGGTTGCTTCATGGTGGGACTACGGATACTGGATTACCACACTTGGTGAAAGAAAGTCGCTTGCAGATAACGCCACTTTAGACACAAATACTATAGCTAAAATAGGAAAAATATTCCTGAGTTCTCCTGATCAAGGATGGAAGATCCTACAGGATTGGAATGTAGATTATGTTGTTGTGTATATAGTTGGACAAATGTTTGTTTCAGATAATCAAGAATTTTACATACTTGGTGGTGGTGGAGATGAAAGCAAAAAGCAATGGTTTATGCGTATTGCTGGAGAAGACCTATCTAAATTTGTTCAAAGTGATGAGTTTACTCCAACAGACTACTTCTGGGAAAACACAATGTTGGGAAAAATGTTTCCATTCACACCAGTCACTTATGTTGATTTTAATACCAATCTCCAATCAGAAAGCTATCAGCCTGGATATACTGGGATATATGTCAAAACAATAAAGTATGAAACTAATAGCGATGGTCCTCTAAGACTTGCCTACGCTTCTCCAAGTCTTGATAGAAAAACTCCTGGTATAGTTTCGGTTGTACTAGTGTACGAAGTTAACCATAACTACGTTGCATCAGAAATAAATAAAACAGAATCTGAAGTTAAACAGACAGGAGATGTTGCTGCTCTTTCAACTTCATTTGGTGATATTATAATTGCCTTCAAGGAGGATGTCGCACCTCAAACCGTAACTAACTTTAAGAAACTTGCAAGCTCAGGATTCTATGATGGTACAATATTTCATAGAATAGTCCCAGGTTTTGTTATTCAGGGCGGGGATCCAAACACAATTACAGGACCGCGTGATACGTGGGGAACTGGAGATCCTGGATATACAATTCCACCTGAATTTAGTGACCTCAAGCACAAAAAATATGTTGTGTCTATGGCTCGTGGAGCAGATATCAACAGTGCCAGCTCCCAGTTTTTCATAATGCTTGGTGATGCCCCATGGCTAGACGGTCAGTATACAATATTTGGTGAAGTGATATCTGGCAAAGAAGTAGTTGATAAAATAGCATCTTTAGAGAGGGATGCTTCTACAGAACAACCACTTAATGCTGACGCAGCACGCATAAATAAAGTAATTATTCGTTCATCACAACCATGATCTCTAAAGACTAAACTATACAGTAGATTTTCTAGATATGTAAGTATACAACAAGTTATCTGTATCGATCAGAAATACGATATCTTGCATATTTGTCATCAGGTGAATATTTTCCAGGATGCACTGTCACGGTCTTGTTGCTACACTGCGGACAATTGTCTTTTAGAGTATATCTTTTGCAGTTGGGGCATTTGCGCATCTGAAATCGCATACTAGCCTTCACGAGTCTTTTTTGATTCTTCTCTAGTGAATTTGTATGTACCGCCTTTCTTTTCTATAGTTGTCTGGATTGTTGAAAGGAGAGGTTTGAGTACCTTTTCAGCAGTCTTGAAATCTAAGGCAGAAATGGTAAGACGATATTTTGGAGCACCAATGTAAATTACTTCTATATTAGCATCCTTATTTTCCATGGCATCAAGCAGTGCTTTTTTTATAATTTCAATACCATTAGGCTTTGTGCATGTAAGCTCTAAGACACCACGTATCTCTACATGTGGAACTTGGATCTTTGAACTAATCTCTTCTATAGCAGAAAGTACTTTTTTGGATAGGTTTAGACCATCCAAGACACCAATTCCTTTTGAAACAATCTCTGAAAAAGCATCGTAAACGGAATTAAATTTGTTAACAAGGATCTCCTCTAACTTCTCTACTTCTGTTTTGGAAAGACCCCCCTTCGTCTTTAGGTTTTCAATAAGAAGTCGTTCCTTTTCATTTCTTTTTAATTCTAAAATCTTTTTCTTCTTTTGATCATTTGAAACCTGCTTTAATGAAAGATCTATCTCTGATCTTTTTGAATTTACTCGCTTTACTAGTAGAATTTTTTTCTCTCCGACTTTTACAAACTTTTCTACATGTCGAATCCAGCCAGTTGCAATTTCTGATATATGTAAAAATCCTTGAATGTTATTGTATTCATCAAGACTAACATATGCTCCCTGATCCATGATCTTTGTAACCGTAGCAACAACGATATCTCCAACTTCTGGAAGCTCTTGAACTTCAGTAGTCATAGTTTTTAAAATTTTTGTTGTGTAATTTAATGTTGCTGGTTAGAAATCAATCCCTTTTTTGGCCCTTAATCCAGCTTTGAAAGGGTGCTTTATTTCCTTCATTTCGGTAACAAGATCTGCAACTTCTATGATTTCTTCTTTTGCGTAATTTCCCGTGAGAACTAGATTCAAGTGAGCAGGTTTACTTTTGATTATATCCAAAACATCTTCTAGTCTTATAAGGCCAAGATTGATGGCATAGTTTATTTCATCAAGTATTATAATGTCATAATTTTCTGATCCGATCTTTTCTTTACTTATACGAAGAGCTTCCTCTGCAATTTTTTTGTGTATTTCGATGGGAGTCTTATCATCAATAATGCCGACAAAACCCTTTCCAATTGCGGTAAGTTCAAACTCAGGCTCAAGTCTCTTTGATGAAGTCATTTCTCCATAGTGCCAAGATCCTTTGATGAATTGTATCATGCAAATTTTATGATTATGTCCAACAGCTCTTAGTGCCATTCCAAGGGCTGCAGTTGTTTTTCCCTTTCCCTTACCTGTATATACTATAACAAGGCCGTCCTTTGCCATTCTTTTTTGGTTTCAGGCGTAGATTAAAAAAGATTGGGATTATATTCACTAAATAATAACACGAATGTCAAAAATTTACCCGCGTAATTATGATAAGGGTAAATCTTTCCCATAAGATTCTCCGTATATAGAACAGTACGGTAGAACAACTATGGCAGAAGCGGGTCTGGGATACTATGGTGCCATGATTGGTGTTATGATCGCGTTGGCTGTAGTTTGCTTTAGCCTTCGTGGCAAGAGACCTCATGGACCCTCCAGTGAATCTGGAACATAGTCTGTATTGTGAGCAAAAAAGGAGTTACCTTTTCTAGTGTAACTGGTATTAGAACCATATTTGACAAACAATGAATGATTTAGAAAACTCCTGATGTTTTCTAAATCAATATAATCTAGATCTTGGGTTCGTTTAATTTTTTGTGATAAATGAAATACAAAGGTACGGCAAGTAAGAAAAGATGTGTAGTCTGTAGAATTTTATTTGATGTAATCATCCTAACTCGAATATGAATTTGTTACTTTACTTAATAAACTGCAAGGAATGACATATAATAAAAGGGTAATGTGTAAACATCCATTTAAATAAAATTCTATAATATTGAAAAGAATTGAAAATTCCAAGAATTATACTTGCAGGAACTACAAGTGGTGTTGGTAAGACGTCAATTACTGCAGCAATTATACATGGTATAAAAAAACAGGGTTATTCAGTACAACCATTTAAAGTTGGACCTGATTTCATAGACCCAAGTTATCTTTCAGCAGTATCTGGAAGAATGGCAAGAAATTTGGATCCATGGCTTATGAGGTCTAAAGGAGTTATGAAAAGTTTTGTAAAAAATTCTAGTTCAGATTTTTCTATTATAGAAGGAGTTATGGGCTTTTATGATGGATTTTCTGG
>JBOGRG010000194.1:0-3234 GCA_050749365.1 Nitrosopumilaceae archaeon | reverse complement strand
CATTGGTCTGTAATTCCTACCTGACATGCAGTTTGTTAGAGAGAGAGCTTGATAAGATGTGATTGTCAAATTTTACAGCGATCCATTACATTACATTACATTCCATTCTTTTTTAAAAAAAAAAAATAAATAATAAGCAAGCTCTAGCTCACAGCTAAAGTACTGTAGTTGATGCAACTATTGACAAAAAGAGGTGGGGGTCTTGACCTAAAGTTGGTCAAGGATTGGACCTGTACAATTTATTTTTGGCATTACAAGTCAGACAGATTCTAAAATGCGAGGTATGCTTTCCATCGCTGTCGAATCTAGTGAACTCGTGTTTCACTATCTCATCTGGTTTTAGTCTGATGCCACACTGGTCACATTTGAGTTCTTTACTGAACAGGTTCAAGTTTTATCTCCGGCAATCCATTTTCTTTTCTGATTCTGTTTGCAAATGCAATTGCATCGTCAATGCTGTTGAAATCTGTTGAAGTTTTTTCCTGGCGCTTCTGGTGGCCAGCAATTGCGCCAATCTTCATGTTGAGCTCTCTAATTGACATATCTACTGATTGTTGGTGTACTTCTAGCGCATTTAGTACTGATTTTACTTGTGATTCAATGGTCCTCACTTTTGTGTTGAAAGTTAGGCTCAACATGGTTTCTAGTTCAGTTTTGATTGCTTCTATGTACTCTGCCATTGATTTATCTTTGAGAATTTGTGGTGTTCCATCGTTTTGAGACATATTAGGATCCTACACCTCACACTAACTAATAAGTGAAACCATGGGAAAGAAAGGAAAACCAGGAAAGATGAAGAAAGGTCCAGGAGGAATTTTTGGAGGCCTCGCTGGTGCAGCTGGTGGACTACTTGGAAGACCTGGTGTTGGAATGCCAGGGCAGTCTGGAACTTTTCGAGTCGATAGATTCGGAAACGTAACAAAAATTTCCATCAAGAGACGAAAGAAAGGTTACAGGATGCCAAGGTTGCTAGCAGAGCTAATCAGAAGCAATATAGAGCAGAACAGATCCAACTCACAAGCTGTAGTACTTTCAACAATTGCCGGAGTACGAAGATAATGGCAACATGTGAATGGCCATATGACGCAGAGGCCTGCAATGGAAATGGATTCTCTTGGAGTAGAGACCACAATAATCTATGGTACTGTACTAAACACTACAAGCAATGGTTCAAAGCAAGACAAGATTTCAAGAAAAAAATATTCGAGCAACTAAAATTGACTGAGGAACAAGCAGAAATCATAGGACTGACCAAGTAATGGGAGACGATGATTTTACAGTCTCAGTGACCAATTCAGTACTCACAGAGCTTGCAAATAACAGGCCATGGCAGGTAGGTGCTTACATCAAATCAGTTGCAGTATATGCGCCTGCTGCAGCAACGAGTTTCGAATTCGGTTTGTTTGGTGATGGTGTGGAAATTATACCACGTGGTACCAACTCTGTTGGGACTGTGCCATCTGCATCACCTCTCCTGGAACACAAAGAAATTGACTACACCGCATTTGGCCAGTGGCGAATGCCATGCTTCCATTCCGGTGCAGCAGCTCAGAACATCAGAGTTCAAGTGAAGTACGAGGCAGTGGTACCAGCTATCACCGAAGAAGCACAAGCTTGACTCTGAGATCTCTTTTTTATTTCAATATTCGAATAATGCAATAGGAGTTTATGGCCAGATGTCTCAAGAAGGCGCTGAAATCCAACCTGTCTACGATGTTGCCCAGTTTGGCGAAGATGTAATTTTTCTTTTCAATGATTTACTTGATTCAATTGCGGTACAGTCACAACGATTGATGAGACCAGGAGAGGTTAACTATGGTTCAGCAACAATTGAAGTAACTGCTAATGCTGGTGCCACGTCCTCCAGGTCCATAGTGTACTCTACAATGATTGACATGCCAGCATGGATTTTTGTTGTCGCGCCAATTCTTCTAACACGTGTCATTGTAGGTGCAGGAAACACTGTCACACTGGATGTGAGACTGAGAATTGCAGTGGGGCCAACACCTGGTTCACTGGTGGGACTCAACCAAGTAATTTATGATCAATCATTCAACAGGCCAGCAATTGCAGCAGACGAGACTGAAACCTGGCATTTTCCCCAGGTTGGTTACCAAAGATTGTTGGAGCAGCATTCCTGGATAACTGTGCAGGTTGATTACACATCAACCAGAACAGCAGGAGCTGCTCTCACTGAATTCTTCTTCCAAATGTCACGTGCGAATAATTTGCGCAGTACTTTGTTTGTGCATCTGCATCCGGCAATTAATCACGCTGAAATTGTACTTGGGTCGGTGAAGAAAACATAGTCTTCCCTCTCATTGCAGCAGCTGCAAGTTATTTGATTCCAAGTGCTATAGAATGGTTCTCTGATATTTTTGGAGATGAACCAGAGGAAGATGAGTGGTACGATGAGAATATCGATGAAGAGGATTCGTGGTGGTAGTGGGCAGGAAAGGAAAAGCTAGAAAGAAAATTGCAAGAGCAAGAGCATCCAAGTTCAAAGGAATTGGTGCAAAACCTGCTGCACAAATTGCAAATGAAGCAAAAGTTGCAATGGCAAGACAGCTAGCAGCAGTAGAGTTTGCAAAAAGGTTGCAACAAGAAAAACCTGGCCCTGGTGTCTCATCTACATTCCAGGGAGCTTTGACACGTGCACAAGCAGAAGCTCTAACTGCAAAGACTCCTCCTGCAGTATCAATGCAGGTTCTCAAACCAGGACCAAAACCATTACTTCCAGGACCACTCACAAATGAGATAATGAAACGAATTCCAGCAATGACAGAACCGTATGAAGATTTTTTGGAGGAAGAGGACGTGGAAGAGGAAGACTACGAAGCTATTGTTGATGATGAAGACGAGATAGAAGACGAGATAGAAGAAGAGTTTTAAATCAATGTCACGTAATTACGGTCTCCATTCTACCTGACAAAAAAATGGGGAAAGTGGCCGCGAGGCCACTATCTTAGTCCTAAACAATCGAGATAATCTAACCTGGTGTGATAGCTCAATCTCCAGTCTTTCAATTGAGTTTCTACCAAGCATCTCTTCTCGAAGTCAGATTTTGTACTATTTTTTGAGAGAATGCTACTCAAAATTTGCATCCTCATTGGTCTGTAATTCCTACCTGACATGCAGTTTGTTAGAGAGAGAGCTTGATAAGATGTGATTGTCAAATTTTACAGCGATCCATTACATTACATTACATTCCATTCTTTTTTAAAAAAAAAAAAT
>JBOGRG010000193.1:0-8388 GCA_050749365.1 Nitrosopumilaceae archaeon | reverse complement strand
CTGCTTTTCGAATTCTTTCTTTTACCGAATTTGCAACTACAACTCCATCTAGTTTTTGTCCAGTCACGAGCTTGAGTACTTTGTAGGATATTTAATCCTTGGAGTGTTCTATGCTGTATAGAATAGTGATTAATAACCTGCTTTAGAATTAATGATGCATTGAAAATAGAGTTTGATACAAACGAGTACATACAGAACATTGCAAAGAGTAAATCATACTTTCATACTTTTGTCAACAAGAATACTCTTGCAGCAGGAATACTCCGACTAAGCCCTAGCCAAGAAGATACACAGACACCACACGACAGTGACGAGATCTATTATGTCATACGTGGAGACGGTTTTTTTAAAATTGACGCTAAGGATTATCCTGTATCAGAAGGCATGGCATACTTTGTGGGCAAAAATATAGACCACAAATTCCATGGAAATAAAAAAGAACTTGTTGTGCTATACTTTTTTGGTGAAACTGATTCTTAAGAAATAACTGTTTTTCTACCTACTATCTTGATCTTTCCTTCAGCAAACAATTTGATGGCTGCTGGGTAGATCTTGTGCTCTTTTGCAAGAATTCTTTTTGAAAGTGTTTCTTCAGTATCATTGTCTTTGACTTTGACCATTGCTTGTATGATGATTGGACCTGTGTCAACTCCCTCATCGGCAAAGTGAACTGTACAGCCAGAATACTTGACTCCATATTCAACTGTCTGTCTTTGCGAATGAAGGCCAGGAAAGGAAGGAAGTATTGCAGGATGTATATTCATGACCCTGCCTTTGAAATGTCTGACAAATTCTGGACTCATTATGCGCATGAACCCTGCGAGACATACAAGTCCATTTGTTGGAGTCACACCATGTTCTTCTAAAATCGATACAATTTTTTTATCATAATCCCAGCTTACGCCTTTAATGCCACTACTATCTACAACCTCGATTTTAACACCAAACTTTTTCGCTATTTTAAGACCTTTGGCATCAGGCTTGTTTGAAATGACCACAGCTGGATTTATTGGAATGTGGTCTTTTTTCACAGATTTTAGTATGGCTTTCATATTGCTCCCCCTCCCTGAGATCAATATGGCAAGATTGATCATGCTGAATCTACTTTTGTCGTTCAAATAAACGCTTTACTCTATCATTGGAAATAATACAGCGCGCATGAATCTACAGGTCTTCATCTGATTTACTATGTTGGGTAATGGCAGACTAATCTTGTAATTTATATCCAATCATTTTGTCTTGAAACTGGATTTGCAATCTAGTATTAGGATGACTACAAATGGTATTGTGTACTTGCAAAACGGAACCCAAATTTATCTAGATCCAAAGCACGGTACAAGTAACGGCATTTCATTTGTTTCACATGCCCACACAGATCACTTGCACAACCAAAACGGTGGTTTGATTTTAGCAACAAGACAGACAAGCGAGATAGCAAAGCTACGTGGATACTATATTGATAACTTTGTAGAAGAGCTTGAGAATTTTTCCATGATGGATACAGGCCATATCTTAGGTTCACGTGGGCTGCTGTTTGGTGATGACATGTTTTACACAGGCGACATTTGTACGCGTCGGAGAGGGTTTTTGAATAGTGCAAGAGTGCCAAGATGTAAAACCCTTATAATGGAATGTACATTCGGCCTTCCTGAATTTGTATTTCCAAGAGTGGATGAGACGATAAAAAAAGTCAATGGTATAATATCTGAAATGTACTCTAAAGGAAAACCTGTCATACTGCTTGGATATGAGCTTGGCAAGGCACAGATTCTATCTTATTTGTTTGCGCACTGGGAACCGTTATACTATCATGATTCTATAAAAAGGATAAATGACTTGCACCGAAGCTTTGGGATTGATCTAAAGGATGCAATAGGACACAGTGAGGCTGAAAAAAATGGTTTGCTTGACAAAAAACCTTGGGTTATGGTTGCGCCAAGCATGGGAGGAAAGAGCCCATTTGTGAGCTATATGAAGTCAAAATACGGAGCAATAACAATAAGCTTTAGTGGGTGGGCTCAGTCTAGCAGATTTTCGTTTGCAAGACAACACGATTATTCAATTGTATTAAGTGATCACTGTGACTATAGCGAGCTAATAGACCTTGTAAAAAAATCAAATCCAGAAAAAGTGTACACCGTACATGGCTTTGTCGACGAGTTTGCAGCAGACCTAGTAAAGGTGGGATTTGATGCACGGCCACTGCGCGAAGAATCTCTTGACGACTTTTTCTAATTCTTAAAAACTAAAACTTGCGTAATGCTCTATTGTATGCTACGCCAAATCTGTGTGCTTCGTCACGGGCATATTGTAAAATTTTCAGTGCGGGATTGTTTTTTGGAATTACAAGAGGTTCTTTTATCTTTGGAAGATAAACTTCCTCATTTTCTTTAGCTAGTGATACGCAAGGGATGTAAGTTCCCACACTCTTCAATGCCTCCAATGCTGCCCTAAGATGACCTTTGCCACCATCTATTAGCACTAGATCCGGCATCTCAGCCTTCTCCTTTCGCAGCCTCAAGTATCTACGTTTTAACACCTCGCTAATCATTGCATAGTCATCTCTTCCTTGAACTGTTCTTATCTTAAATTTCCTGTATCCTGCTTTAGCAGGCTTTCCATCAACAAAACGTGACATGGAACCAACTGCATACTGTGCTCCAAGATTTGATATATCAAAACACTCTATGGTTTTTGGAATGCTACTAAGGTTAAGCTTTTCCTGTAACTCAATTAAAGCAGGCTCTGATCCCCTTGACTGATACAACGCAATATTTTTCATGATAAGATCAATCATTTCTTTTCTTTTTCCACTTGCAGGAACTATAATACTAACCTTAAATCCCGCATTTTTAGAAAATATCTCTTCTAGAACTTCCTTCTTTTCAGGCATCTCACTTGTAACTATAAACTTTGGAATTGGGTTTGTACTATAATACTGTGAAAGAAAGCTTGAAAAAGAATTATCACCAACAAGGTCAAACGAAAATTTGTTTCTGTCTTTTATTACACCGTTAGACTGTCTGAAGCTCATCACAAATGCAGTTTGGTCCTTTATTTCTATTCCAAAATATTCCTCATCATAGTTTCTTACTGACTCCATTTTCTGTCTTGTTTGCAAGTTTTGCAGTCTTTGTAACGTATCATAAATTTCCTTTGCTTTCTCATACTGCTGAGTTGCAGAAGCATCTTTCATTTCATTTTCAAGCTTTTTGCAAAAGTCACCTAGCTTTTCCTTTCCCTTTAATATGGACTCTAATTCTGTAACATGTTGCCCATACCTTGTCTGGGCTTCTTTAAACTGGCATGGCGCCTCACAATTTCCAAGATGATACTCAAGGCAAGCCTCTTTTGGGAGCCTTTTACAAATTCTTATTTTGAATATCTTACGCAAATGTCCAACGGAAAGCATCTTTGAGCTACCGTGAGTAAACGGTCCATAGACTCTACCGCCTCCAATAAATTCGCCTGTCCTTGTTCGTCTGGCTACTAAGAGGCGTGGATATTTTTCGTTTGTTACTCTAAGATAGGTATAGCGTTGTTGGTCCTTTAGCTCGATATTAAAAATCGGTCTGTAGTGCTTGATCATGTTCGCCTCAAGCAAAAACGCCTCGCTTTCATTGTCGGTTAGAACAAATTCTATGTCGCGTATTTTTTCAACAAGCTTTTGTGTCTTATAGTTTTGATTCTTAAGAAAATATGTTCTTATGCGGTTTCTGAGATTTTTTGCCTTGCCAATATAGATTATTTTACCATCTTTGTCTTTCATCAGATATATTCCAAACTGAGAAGGAATTATTATTTTAGAAACATCAAATGCCATTTTTGAAAACCTTCTTTAGATATTGGCCAGTGTAACTTTTTGGATTTTGTGCCAATTGTTCGGGAGTTCCACAGGCAACTACCATGCCGCCCTTTTCTCCTCCTTCTGGACCAAGATCTATTATCCAGTCTGAATTTTTTATTACATCCATGTTGTGTTCTATTATGATTACTGTATTTCCAAGATTCACCAGTCTATTCAAAACATCAAGCAACTTTTGTACATCTGCAAAGTGCAGTCCTGTCGTTGGCTCATCTAAAAGATAGACTGTTTTGCCAGTATCTCTCTTTGATAGCTCTGCTGCAAGCTTTACTCTCTGGGCCTCACCACCAGAAAGGGTAGTGGCTGCTTGTCCAAGTTTGATGTACCCAAGTCCAACATCAGCGATTGTCTGCAATTTTCTTTGGATAGCTGGTATGTTTGCAAAAAACTCCAATGCCTCATCTACTGTCATAGAAAGAATGTCTGAGATGTTCTTGCCCTTGTAGAGAACAGAAAGTGTCTCTGAATTGTATCGCTTTCCTTTACACTCATCACACATGACATAGACATCAGACAAAAATTGCATCTCTATTTTTTTTACACCATCGCCTTCACAGGCAAAGCACCTCCCATCTGGCACATTGAATGAGAACTGACCTGGCGTGTATCCTCGCTCCTTTGAGGTTTCTGTGTTTGCATAAAGCTCACGTATTGGAGTAAATACACTAATGTATGTAGCAGGATTTGATCTGGGGGTCCTCCCTATAGGAGACTGATCAATGCCTATTACCTTGTCAATTTGCTCTGTCCCACGTATCTCCTTGTGTTTTCCTGCTCTGTCTATAGAACCATATAAGTGTGCAGCAAGGGCTTTGTATAAAATGTCATTTACAAGTGTAGATTTGCCAGAACCAGATACTCCAGTTACAGCAATCATCATTCCAAGTGAAAATTCTATATTGATATTTTTGAGGTTATTTTCTGCCGCACCTATCACAGCTAGTTTTCCATTGTGATGGCGTGTTTTTTTCGCAAGCCTGATTGCATTATGATTCTTGAGGTATTCGCCTGTCACCGACTTGTGATTATTTAGAATTTCTTTGATAGTTCCTTCAAATACAACACTACCACCGTGAACGCCTGCTCCAGGTCCAAGATCTATTATCCAGTCAGAGTTTCGTATGACTTCTTCATCATGCTCTACTACAAGTATCGTATTTCCAAGATCACGAAGCTTTGTTAGGGTCTTAATGAGTTTGGAATTGTCTCGCTGATGAAGGCCAATCGTTGGTTCATCTAACACATATAGTACGCCAGTAAGATTTGAACCAATTTGAGTTGCAAGTCTTATTCTCTGCGATTCCCCACCAGATAATGTAGCGCTGAGCCTGTTTAATGTTAGATAATTCAAGCCAACATTTCTTAAAAATTCTAATCTTGAAAGGATCTCTTTTAGTACAGATTTTGCGATGTATTTCTCAGTTTCTGATAACTGCAGATTCTGACAAAATTCGTAACATGAATCAATTGAAAGGTCGCAGATATCCATTATTGACATTGAGTTTATCTTGACAGCCAGAGCTTCTTCTTTGAGCTTTCTTCCTTTACAAGAACCACATGGTGTCTCACGCATGAATCGTGCAAGCTCTTCTCTCTTTGATTCAGAGTCAGTCTCGACAAAATTGCGCTGTAGACTTGGTATGACTCCACTGAAAGTATTTGTATATTGCCACTTTGAATCTGTCGTCTGAGATTCGTATGAAAACCGAACCACTTCATCTGTTCCATACAATATAACCTGCATCTGTCTTGGAGTCATTTTGTTCATCGGAGTCAGTAAATCAAAGCCAAATTTTTTCCCGACATCTCGGAGCGTTTGTCTTCTAAACGATGAAAATCTACCAGACCATGGCACTATTGCTCCATCAAGTATGGATTTTGATTTATCTGGAATAAGCAAATCTGGGTCAAACTCCATCTTGACCCCAAGACCATGGCATGTCTTGCACGCTCCAAAAGGAGAGTTAAACGAAAACGTCCTCGGTTCCAGCTCTCCTATTGTTATTCCACAATAAGAGCATGCATTGTTTTGTGAAAAAATTCTCTCATCATCTCCTGAAATCAACACAGTGCCTTTGCTTGCCTTTAGCGCATTTTGGACAGATTCAAACAGTCTACTTTTTTCTTCCTTGGAAGCCTTTATCCTGTCTACTACAATCTCAATATTGTGACGCTTTTGCTTGTCAAGAGTTGGTATCTCGCCGTTTAGCTCTACTATGTCGCTGTCTATTCTTATTCTGGAATATCCTGATTTTTTTATCTGTTCAAATAATTTTTCATAGGTGCCTTTTTTTCCACGAACCAATGGTGCAAGTATGAGAATGTTTTTTCCTTCAGATTCTTTTAGAACAGACTCGCATATTGATTCTGCCGATTGGTTTGAGATGCGTCTTCCACATCTTGTACAATGCGGAATTCCAATCCTAGCATAAAGCAGCCTTAAATAATCATAGATTTCTGTTATGGTTCCAACAGTTGATCGTGGGTTTTTACTTGTAGTCTTTTGCTGAATTGAGATTGCGGGTGATAACCCATCTATAGAATCAAGGTCTGGCTTGTCCATCATTTCTAAAAATTGTCTGGCATATGCAGAAAGTGACTCGACGTATCTTCGCTGTCCTTCAGCGTATATGGTATCAAATGCAAGAGTTGACTTGCCAGACCCTGACAGACCCGTAATTACAACAAGTCTGTTCTTTGGGATGTCAAGGTTGATGTTTTTTAAATTGTGTTCCCTTGCACCACGAATTATTAGTTTATCGTTCATTTTTTCTTAATTCCTTTTGAATCTGGGCAAGCTTTTCACGACATTCTATGGCATGCTCAAAATCAAGCTCTTCTGCAAATTTTTTCATAGCCGCCTCTGCCTCTATTGCCTCTTTGTTCAAATCATGCTTTGACATGTGTTTTATTTCCTCAAGTCTGACTGTCTGCTCTGGAATTGCTTTTACTATTGTGGTAGGAATAATGCCCATCTTTTCGTTGTATGCAATTTGCTTTTTTCTTCTTCTTTCCGATTCTAGCATTGCAAGCTTCATTGACTGTGTAATAGAATCTGCATACATTATGATACTTCCTTCAATGTTTCTTGCAGCTCTGCCAAAAGTCTGAATCAGGCTTGTGGTGTTCCTAAGAAATCCTTCCTTGTCTGCATCCAGTATGGCAACAAGAGAAACTTCTGGTATGTCTAGACCTTCCCTTAACAGATTTATCCCAACTAGTACATCAAACTCGCCAAGACGTAGTTGCCTTATCAGCTCTGTCCTCTGCAGGTTCTCAATCTCAGAGTGCAAGTATCTAACCTTAACCTGTCTTTTTGAGAGGTATTCTGCAAGATCTTCTGCCATGCGCTTTGTTAGGGTGGTAACAAGAACGCGTTGGTCTTTTTCTACCCTTTTTTTAATTTCAGATACCAAGTCATCCATCTGATTTTGGGTTTTTCTTATCTCTACTTTAGGGTCAACAAGACCGGTAGGACGGATAAGCTGCTCTACTATCAGAAAACTTTTTTTTCTTTCATACTCAGCAGGTGTTGCAGAAACAAATATTGTGTTTTCGATGTATTTTTCAAATTCCTCAAACTTTAGCGGTCTGTTATCAAAAGCACTTGGAAGCCTAAATCCATAATCCACTAGAGCCTTTTTACGAGTATAATCACCCTTGAACATGCCATGCAGTTGGGGTAAAGTAACATGGGACTCATCTATTACAAGCAAGAAATTATCATCAAAAAAGTTAAGCAAGCAAAATGCTTGTTCTCCTGGCTTTCTTCCATCAAAATGCCTAGAATAGTTTTCAATTCCAGAGCAGTAACCAAGCTCTTCTATCATTTCAAGATCATATTTAGTTCTCATCTCAAGCCTTTGTTTTTCAAGCTCTCTAAGCTTAGGCAGCCTCTCCTTGAGTTCATTTTTTATAGACTCGACTGCAGTTTTTCTTACATCGTTTGCAACAAGGTAGTGTTTTGCAGGAAATATCTTGATCTTTGAAATAGATTTTTTTTCCTTAAGTGAGACATGATCACACACAGATATCTTTTCTATCTCGTCTCCAAACATGGAGATTCTTACAATGTCATCAGAATAGGCAGGAATAATGTCTAGAGTATCTCCTTTTATTCTAAACCTGCCTGAGACAAGTTCAATATCGTTTCTCTCGTATCTGGCATTAACAAGTTTTTTTATAAGAGCAGAGCGTCCTATGTTGCTGCCAGCTTCAATACTGATAGACATTGATTCCCAATCACGTGGTGACCCTAGCGAATAGATGCATGAGACTGTTGCAACGATAATAGTTGGTTCCCCAGAAAGAAGCATTGCAGTTGCCTCAAGGCGCATCTTTTCGATTTTTTCATTTATCTGAGTATCTTTTTCTATGTAGGTGTCTGTTTGTGGGATGTAACTTTCTGGCTGATAATAGTCATAATAGCTTACAAAATAACCTACATTATTTTTTGGAAAAAATTGCTTTAGTTCCGAATAAAGCTGAGCTGCAAGTGTTTTGTTGTGTGATATGACAAGTGT
>JBOGRG010000192.1:0-1071 GCA_050749365.1 Nitrosopumilaceae archaeon | reverse complement strand
AGTTAAAAAAGTTCTAGTATTTTGGCATCAGTCTTAATTTGGTCTTTGCAGAAAGAGCAATTATTGATATAATTGCAACTGCAAGTACCAAAGCTGCTATTGCGCCAAACTCTGGAACTATTTGTGTGCCAATAATTACTATCTCTTCAGCTCCTGCTGGAAACTGAATCGTTATTGTTCTTGTAGTTGAGGTCGTTGCTTCAGTTGGTATAGTTTCTTCGCCGTCTACTAGTACAAAGAAGCTGTCATCGATTCCTTTTGATTTTGAATCAAGTACCGCTCTTGGTATGTCCAGAGTTATTTCGCCGTCACTGTCAGCCATGATCTTTACAGTCAAGGATTTCGATTTTATGTCGAGGGTTCCCCCTACTACGGTAGCCCCAGTCACGCTGTAATCAATGCAGTATGAGTCATTGCCTAATTTGGCTGTAAGTTGAGACTGATCACAAACAACTGCAGTAGGCAAGCCTGTCAATTCAAATTGAACTTTGTATGTTCTACTATCTTTACCATACTGAGCTGTAATCGTATAGATTCCATTTTTATTCCATAATGGACTTCCACTGTTCAGTGTTGTCTCAAAGTCGCCGTTTGCATCAATCCTTAACTGCTGAACAGTTACAACGTTACCTGTAGGACCAACTACCTTCAGGCTAACATCCTGACCAGGATTTGGATCCCTTACATGACCACTCACTACAATTTTGGACTTGACATCATAAACTGCCTTGTCTGTCCACATTACTATTGGCAAGATTTTCTTGTAGGTTTCTGTCTTATCGTATACTTCGCCGCCGGGGCAGCCAGGACACGCCATTTCATCGGCTGCGAAAGCCGGAAAGACTCCTGTGGCCGCTGCTGCAGCTAGAATAGCGATCAGAGCATATCCTTTATGAGTACTCATCTTGTTTGCGATTTAGTATACATCGCTATTTATGTATATTTAAAAAATGAAAAAAGTTAAAAAAGTTCTAGTATTTTGGCATCAGTCTTAATTTGGTCTTTGCAGAAAGAGCAATTATTGATATAATTGCAACTGCAAGTACCAAAGCTGCTATTGCGCCAAACTCT
>JBOGRG010000191.1:0-23978 GCA_050749365.1 Nitrosopumilaceae archaeon | reverse complement strand
AGGGTTCTTGCAAGATTGATGTCGTTTTGAGTTATTCCACCCGCATCATGAGTTGTCAGATCCACTTTGACCTTGTTATATACATTGAACCATTCGGGGTGATGATTCATCTTTTCTATATGTAATGCAGCTGTGCTCATGAACCCAAAGGCTTCGATAAAGCTTTCAAAGACAAAGTCTTTGTGTAGTTTGCCATTGACTACGCTCCAACCGGGTAAATCAGCTAACTCTTTTTTGATCTGTTCATCTGATAACTTCGTTAGTGCCATGGTTTTTTCTGGTGGTTCCTATATTTAATTGTCAAAGTGCCGCAACCAACTTTAGGGTGGCTTTTTACATCTTCTTATACAAAATGACAGATCTTAAAGATAAATTGCATAAACAGATGGTTGAGTCAATACAAAAAGTAGTTGCTGATAAAAAAATTGGAATAGCCTTTTCGGGAGGTGTAGACAGCTCTCTTCTTGCAAAAATCTGTACAGATCTTGGATACGAAATAACTCTACTAACTATGGGATTTGCAGATTCACATGATGTCAAGTTTTCAAAAGAAATAGCTAAGATGTCTGGTTATGAGCACAAAATTGAAAAAATTTTATCAAAAACGTTTCCAGAAATATCAAAGCAGATTAGAGAAAAAATCAAAACTGATAACCTCTCATGGAATGAAAACTGCATTGCATTTTATTATGTATCCAAACTTGCTAAACGAGAAGGGATTAAAAAAATACTTACGGCAAATGGAATTGACGAACTCTTCTGTGGTTACAACGCGTATCGAGATGCAATAAAACAAGGCGAGAATAAAGTTAAGGAGCTAATGGAATCAAAGCTTGCAAACGAAATAAACATGATGAAAGCAGTTAACAAAATTGCATCAGAATTTGGAGTTCAGATAATACAGCCTTTTCTTTCAAAAGATTTTATTAGTTTTGCAAAAAAAATTCCAATCGACAAAAAAATACATGGTTCAGACGATCTAATAAGAAAACATATTGTTAGAGAACTTGCTTTCAAGATTGGCGTTCCAGAAGCTGCATCATTTAAGCGCAAAAAAGCACTTCAATACGGCTCTCTTATTCACAAAGCTCTAATGAATCTCAAGTAAACTTGGAGCAGGTTTTTTTTGCTATATTATAGACATTTTTGATTATTGTACCTGATGCACCAAGATGGTTTTCTGGAGTAAAAATTCGTTCTATTTCTTTTACATTAAGATGTGATGATATGGCTTTGTCTTTTTTTACAGCATGCAAAAAATCTATTCCAGAATCAGAGGTTGCAAAGGCTACTCTCTGGATATCTCTGTAGGCCTTAAATCGTGGCACTCCTTTTTTGATTAAAACATCAAGCACAAACTCGGCAAAAATCTGACCTTTTGTCATTTCAAGATTTTTTTTAATCTTGTTCTTGTCTACACGAAGATCAGAAAGAATTTTTATCATAGCCTCTAGCATCTCATCTAGCAAAATAGAGCTTGTCGGAAGAGTAAACCTCTCATTTGCAGAGTTGGATAGATCTCTTTCATGCCATAGAGGTATATTTTCAAATGAGACGTTGATCTGGCTTCGCAACATTCTTGATAGTGAAGTGACGCGTTCACTTTTTACAGGATTTCTCTTTACGGGAACTGCACTGCTTCCCATCTGACCTTTCTTGAAGGGTTCTGCAACCTCGCCAATCTCTGTTCTCTGAAGATTTCTTATCTCAACTGCCATTTTTTCTAAGGTGGAACCAATCAGCGCAATACAAAATACATATTCCGCATATCTTTCCCGTGGGACTACCTGCGTTGTAACCTCTGCTGGATAGAGTGACAGTTTTCTTGCAACTCTTTTCTGAACCTCTAGCGCTTTTGAACCCATGAGCGAGCCTGTTCCAACAACGCCTAGAGTCTTGCAGATCAAAACTCTCTTCTTAATCTCTTCAATTCTCTCTATGTGTTTTGACATCTCCAAAGCCCAGTTTGCAAATTTCAAACCAAACGCTATGATGCTTGCATGTTGTCCATGGGTTCTTCCAACAGCAGGTATATCTTTAAACTTCATTGCAAGCCTTGATAA
Source organism: Nitrosopumilaceae archaeon (assembly GCA_050749365.1). Classification (GTDB taxonomy): domain Archaea; phylum Thermoproteota; class Nitrososphaeria; order Nitrososphaerales; family Nitrosopumilaceae; genus JBBDNF01. The sequence goes on along the minus strand of JBOGRG010000191.1, from coordinate 21,915 downwards.
AATAATTGCTAATCTTGCAACTTTTGGTTCTATGATTGCAAGCGCATCCCTAATTTGCATAGAATTGCTTGTATCGACCAAATCGTTACTTGTTAGACCATAGTGTACCCAAGGCTTTGCAGTAGACTTGCAAAGCTCACTTAGGGCTTCTACTAAAGCAGCAGTATCATGATCGCTTTTTGCTTCAAGCTGTTTAACTCTTCTTGTAGTAATCTTGCCAGATCTAGCCATCTTTGCAATGTTTTGTGCAGCATCTTTTGGAATCATACCAATTTCTGACTGGGATTCTGCGGCTGTCGCCTCAAGCTCAAGCTGATATTGGATTTTCATTTGATCATCGAAAATTTCTCGCATTTCTTTGGTACCATAACGTCCACCATCAATTGGCAAAATAGGCATAGTAAATTTGAACTAAGTTAGGAAAATAAACCTACTTATGATTTAAATTGTGTAGCAGCGCGACTTTTATCATCTCAATGACAACACTTGTTCCAAAAAAAGTTGGCAACATGGAATATAGAATTGAAGCTGATTCAAACCGTGGAATGAAAGTTCCTGTCACCATATATGCAGATGAAGGATTGCTACAAAAAATGATGATGGACAGAACAATCACTCAAGCAATTAATGTCTCAACTTTACCAGGAGTTCAAAAACATGTAGTGGTTTTGCCTGATGGGCATGAAGGATACGGCTTTCCTGTAGGGGGTGTAGCTGCAATGGATGCAGAAGACGGAATGATCAGTCCAGGTGGCGTTGGTTATGATATTAACTGTGGTGTCAGACTATTACGAACAAATCTAAATGAAAAAGATGTTAGACCAAAACTAAAAGAACTTGTTACTGATCTTTTCAACTCTATTCCATCAGGAGTTGGCTCAAAAGGTGCAGTGAAACTAAGTTTTTCCCAACTTGACGAAGTACTTGTAAAGGGAGTACAGTGGGCCATAGACAACGGCTATGGTTCAAATGATGATGCAGATGTGTGCGAGGAAAATGGTCAAATAAAAAATGCAGATCCTAACAAAGTCTCAGCAACTGCAAGAAAACGCGGTGCACCACAGCTTGGAAGCCTTGGTTCTGGGAACCACTTTCTTGAGGTACAACGAGTTGAAGAAATACACGACAAGGAAGCTGCAAAAAGGATGGGAATATACAACGAAGGACAAGTGACTGTTTTGATTCACTGTGGTTCAAGAGGTTTTGGGCATCAGGTATGTAGTGACTATCTAAGAGTATCAGAGCAAGCACTTAACAAATATGGTATAACATTGGCAGACAGAGAACTTGCATGTGTCCCAAACTCTTCAGATGAAGGAGAGTCTTACAGAAAAGCCATGTTTGCTGCCCTAAACTTTGCATGGAGTAACAGACAGATGATAACACATTGGACACGCAAGGTCTTTGAGCGTGTTTTCAAACAATCCGGGTCTGATTTGGACATGAAACTAGTTTATGATGTAGCTCATAATATCGCAAAGGTAGAAAAACACAAAATTAACGGACAGCTAAAGTCTGTTGTGGTTCACAGAAAAGGTGCCACTAGAGCATTTCCTGCAGGAAGAGACGAAATACCACAAAAATACAAGGATTTAGGACAGCCGGTTTTTATTCCAGGTTCAATGGGAACTGCCAGCTGGATCCTTTTGGGAAAACCAAACTCGATGGATCTAAGCTTTGGTTCAACTGCTCATGGAGCAGGCAGAATGATGTCTAGATCTGCTGCACGTCGCAGCTACACTGATGCACAAGTACAAAAAACACTTGGCGATAAAGGAATTTTCATAAAGGCCCTCACAAGAGAAGGAATAGTAGAAGAGACACCTGAGGCATACAAAAATGTTGATGCTGTTGCAAATGTTTCTCATGAACTTGGAATAGCTACTAAAGTGGCAAAGCTTGTACCAATAGGAGTGATAAAGGGATGAGCGACGAAGACAAAGAACTAGAACTTCTCAAGGCAAAGCGTTTACTTGAGATGCAAAAAAATATCTCACTGCAACAAAAACAAGAAGAATTAAAATCACTAAAACAGAATCAGAAGGAAGACACTATTTCTCCAAGAGAAATTTTGATAAAACAACTTGGTTATCGTGGCCTAGAAGTTTTACAGAATGCAGAGTCACAATTTCCAGAAGAGACTAAATTGGTTGTAGCCAAGCTTGCAGAGCTCATCCAATCAGGAGAGGTCACAGAAACAATTGATGGCGGAAAATTACTTGCCCTTTTCAGATCTGTTGGAATACGTGTTCGTGTAAATACTACCATAAATATCGAACAAGATGGAAAGCTTGTTTCATGGTCTGATAAACTAAAGGAAAGCAGAGAAGTCAAAGAAGACACTGAACATCAACCAACCGAACAGAACACTCCTTAATACACAATAAAAGAGATAAATAATTGAAATCTGTCCTTGCCGAATTCGTGGGAACCTTTGGGCTGATATATGTAGTTACAGCGGCTGCTGTTTTGCAAATTGGTCATCTGGGAGTCTCACTTTCACATTTAGTAATATTGTGTGTGATAATATACCCATTTCAAACAATTTCAGGAGCCCACTTTAATCCAGTCATATCTATGGTTTTTTGGATTAGAAAAAAAATCACCACCAAAACCTTTGTGGAATATATCACTAGTCAACTAGCAGCTGCAGCCTTTGCAAGCTTTGTACTCTCCATTACACTAGGAAAAGGAACCAATCTTGCCCCAACGCTTCCAGCAAATGGAATGGTTGTAGAAAGCTTCTTCCTTGAAATTTTGCTTACCTTCATATTGTTATGTACAATCCTTTTTGTCTCGCAAAGCCATAACAGACGTATATCAAGAGGCCTTCTTGGTGCAACAGTAGGAGGCGCAGTTGCATTTGATGTCTTCTTTGGTGGACCTATATCTGGTGCTTCCATGAATCCTGCTAGAACATTTGGTCCTGCTGTTATGAATTGGAATTTTGAATATTTTTACATCTATGTGATTGCACCAGTCATTGGAGGACTTTTAGCACTTTTTACATTTTATTTAGTTAAGGAAAAAAAGAAGCCAAGTAATAACAAACCATGACTTATTGTGCTGTAATTTTTGAAATTTCTACTACTAAATACGAAAGTGATAGAGAACGTGTTACTTCAGTCATGGAAGATCTCCAATCATCATGCGGTATAGTTGACGGTTATATGCTAAGTAATCCAGTAGAAAAATTTGGTTGGACTTTTTTTAAAATATTATTAAAAGGTGAATTGCTTTCTTGCATACAAGAGAAATTTGGTGCTCAGATCATGATCTCAAAAAGTAAGGCATTTGAAGAAAAATTCACCGAGTTTATAACAAAATTCTTTGAATCCAAAAACTGTAAGGTAAGAATGAAACTTGTAGAGAACTAGACTCTTCTTCCCCGCTTGCCACCCTTCTTGCGGGTTGTATCATGGGGTATAGGCGTAACGTCATCAATCCTTCCTATCTTAAATCCGCCCCTTGCCAAGGCTCTGATTGCTGCCTGTGCTCCCGGGCCAGGCACTCTTGCACCGACTCCGCCCACTGCTCTTACTCTTATGTGAAGGCCGGTAAAGCCCTTGTCATGCGCAGCCTCTACTACCGCGGCTGTAGACTTCATTGCAGCATATGGAGATGACTCGTATCTGTCAGCATTTACATGTCTACCACCAGAACTTATTGCAACAGTCTCAGCTCCTGAGAGATCTGTTATGTGAACAATAGTATTGTTATAACTACTATAGATATGTGCAATTCCCCATTTCTCCTTGACTTCTTGTCCAGACAACAATTTCCAAGCTCTGTATGGGTTTAAAAAACATTAGGATTTGAAATGAATCCAACCAGAATCTTTGACAGCTGTAATTTTATTTTTTTGTTGATAAATTACATTTTTACCTCTTGCAACATATCCAATCTCAAACAATGGAATCTTTTGATTTCTAGCTATGCGCCTTATCTTTGGCAGATTATTACGTGACGCTGTTGCAACGATTTCATACTCTTCGCCACCATTAAAGACAAGATCAGTGAATCCAATTCGGTTTGTCCTTGCAAATTTTTCAACTTCTGGATAGGTAGGAAGTTTTGTTATTACAAATTTTTTACCACTCTGTCTACTCATCTCATTTAAAGTAGTGGATAAACCGTCGCTTGAATCCATCGAAGATGAAATATAATTAGCAATAGCTAGACCAAATTTCAGTTTGGGAATAGGCATGAAAACTTGTTGTTTGCATTTTCTAGTAAATACAGCGTCTACTTTAAGATGATTTAGAATAATCTTCAATCCTGCAGAAGTATACCCAAATGGTCCAGATGTAATGATTACATCATTAATTCTAGCACCCTTTCTACTAACTATTTTTTGTGCAATCCCAAACATAGAGACTTCAATAACAAGCTCCTTTCCTTCATTTACATCACCACCTGTTATTTTGACACCAAATTCCCTTGAGGCTCTCATAAAACCTGAAGCCAGTTTCTTTATTTTTGATTTGGAAAATCCTCTTGGAATCGCAAGAGAGACTGTGGCATAGACAGGTTTTACACCCTTTGCTGAAAAATCACTTACACATGAAACCACGCTTTTTCTTGCGATTTCATTGATTTTCATGCCTAGTGGAACATCAGTGCTTTGAACTAACATGTCAGATTTTGTCACAAAGGTGGTTTTGCCAAACCTCATCTTTTCTACATCTTCAGAAACAAACTTTGACTTTTTTCCAAAGCTGTTCTGAAATATTCTAATTATTTCTGCTTCGTCTAGCCTGCTCATAGCTTTGTTTTACCAACTCTGTAACCTGTTTTTGGATTGATCTTGCCTTCTCCAAACTCTTTGATTCCGTGGATATTCTGACGATATGTTCTGTGTTTGATTGTCTTACAAGTACCCAGCTATCTTCATCTATGATTGATTTTATGCCATCAATTGTGATTATCTGACTATATTTTTCTTTCATCTTATCAGATAAAATCTCAAGTGTTTTTTCATGAAATCCAGCCTCTACGTCTACTTTGGCTCTTAGCTGAAAATATTCTCTCATAAAGTTCATGACATCAGTAAAGGTTTTGGTTCCAAGCATCGTGGCTATAAGTCCACTAGTTAAAAGACCATCGCGACACATGTTAAACTCTGGTAGGATGAATCCAGCACTGCTTCCTTCTCCGCCAGCTTGCGAATTTGTCTTTAACATTAAATCGACTACATTTGCCTCTCCAACCTTGGATCTATGAACTTGACCCCCATGATCTTTGATGAATTTCTCAACTGCTATACTTGTATCTATACTGAGAACAAACCGTTTGTATCCTATCTCAATAGCCTTTGCAACACCTAGTCCCAGAGTGATATCAGGCGCCTGTTTCTTACCATCTTTTACAACTACCAATCTGTCACCATCAAGATCAAATGCAAATCCAATATCACACTTTTTTGTTGCTGAAATTAGTTCGTTTAGATTCTCAGCTGTGGGATCAGGACCGTGAGAGGAAACTCCCGGTTTTTCATTTATTGTTTGTATAGTGCATCCTATTTTTTGAAGCATGTTAGGTGCAACATGAAAGGCTGCTCCTCCACCAACATCAACTGCAACTTTTGGTGATCCCTCTACGATACCAATTAGTCTAGTTGCATCTGATATGTAACTTGAATTAATTTGTGATTCGGAACCAATTTCTTCTTTTGAAAATTTATTTTCCCCTGTTATTTGTTCAAGTTCTGATTCATTTATCCCTCGGCCTTCTAGTATGAATTTGAGACCATTCCACTGCAAAGGATTGTGTGACGATGTTATCATTACTCCAGCTCCGTATTCTCTTGATTCTCTAAATGCAACAGGAGTTGGTGCTATTTCCAAGTTATACACATCAAGACCTCTTTCCATCAACGATGCCATTGCAGTCTCGCTTAGAATTTTACTTGAAGGTCTTGTGTCTTGAGCTACTACGCACTTTTTTGATTTTACTAACACAGAAAAATTGCGACAAAATTTTATTATGTCATTAAGTTTGAGATCTTGACCAAAAATTCCTCTCACACCTGAGATGGATACTTTCAATGAATCCAAAGCACAAAGGCTTTTTATAAACTCTGATGGCAATGCGAACCATTGCCTCGATAGCTCAGCCTGGTAGAGCGAACGCCTCGTAAGCGTTAGGTCGTGGGATCGAATCCCACTCGAGGCTTTATCGGTTTAATACAAAATTTTAATGAAATTATTTTATTTCATCCAAGAGCTCTTGAGTGTTTGTGCGTGTGTGGTCTTTCTCCAGGATATTTTCTTCTCATGTGAGCAGACGGTCTTCCGTAAAGTAATTCTAAAAACCACGCTTCGTGCTCAATCTCTTCTCTTAAGATGTCTTTTGCCACATCATAGGTTGCAGGATCCTTTCCATACGTCATGTTGCATACCTTATTCCAGTTTACAATTGCTCCCTGTTCTGCTTTAAGACACTTGAGCATTATTTTTCTAAGATCTGTCTTGTTTGGTGGCAATTGTAGAAATTCACAGCCAGACATCCTGATAAATTCTTGAGCATCATTTGGCAAGCTTCCACCAAGCTCATAAATTCTAGATAAAATGGATTCAAAATGACTTAGATCTTCTAATCGCGCATCCTCAACCACTCCTTTGACACCTTCACCCTCAAGTCCGGTGCAGTGCGTTCGTAAGTTTGTAAAATAGTAATATGCAGCAAATTCTACTGAAGCATTAACTACTAATTGTTTTACAAGCTCATCGACGTTAACGCCATTTTGTTTTAATATATTTACTCCAATCACATCTGGTTTTTCTTCAGCCATAAAAACTCCTTTCTACAATCGATCGCATATCGAAATTTAAAGATATCGTCGTATCTTGTGCATGAAAGTACAAAATTTAGGGAGACTTGTCTTTTGATTCTTCTAAACTTTCAAGATCAACTTCAAGTTCTTTTCCTAAACCCTTCCACCATCCAAAAATTTCTGTCACGTCTCCCCTCTTACCTTACACAGATATTGGCCTTTATAGATCTGTCGGTTTACTTCTTTTTGATCAAATTTTAAGTAAAACTTCAAATTTGTTTTAAGTAAAACAATTCTACTAAATAATTCTTATCTTGTAATTTATGATCTTAATTTACGGTGCTTTTTCTTGGCACGGTATATGTTGATTAGTACAACGCCAGCTGCACATGGCCAAAAAAGAGGCCATATTGGACCGTTTTCTCCACCACCAAACATGGCATAGACCATCCCGCCTATGAAGACAAATCCTATGAGTTCAAGTATTTTTATGTTCAAGTCTTTGAATACAAGATTGGTTAACTCAAAAAGATATATTGTTTTGAGATTTTACCATTCTCATGGACAGGTACCTCACGATTGTTTTAATATTTCTACTGGCAGGAATCGGAATTGCAATAGCCAAACAACAATGGCCGCTTTTTTACGCTATGATCGGTGGTACAATTATAGTAATAATCTATAATGCCAGACAAAACAGAAAAAAACACGATCAACAAAGAGATAGAAAAAAGAAGTAATTTTAAAGATCTAAACCAAATGTGTCTGCCAGACTTTGAAAATTCTTGTATGACTCCAGATATTGTTTGCCCTTTGGGGTTATGATAAAGGCATGCTTTCCGTCATACTCAATTTTGTTTATAAGGCCAGCCCCAGTCAGGTTATCAAGAAATTTACCTAACCTTGAATGCGATAAATTAGCCTTCGTTAAAAGTGAAGTGACGTTGATTCCACTTTGGCCACTTTGTTCGGTAACCGTAAGCAGATCGCTTACTATCTGCATACTACTTCTGTAGGCTACCATGTCTAGCGAGTATATAATACGGTGATATAAGGGTATTACTCATCAGATAAATATCGATCCGGTTGCTTCGTTTGCATTGTCTGAAGAAGCTACAATTCCTTGGTTTGACGATTTTATTGGTGTGGGATATAGATATTACGACCTTAGGATGAACGTTTTCCCTCTTTTTCAAGAAAAAAAACAAGCGAACAAGGTCTGGGAGGATGTAATTAAGTGGTGGCCAGATCCCTCCATTAAGATAAGGTTTGTCGAAGTTGATGATGATTATTGGTTTGTGATGGGAGGAGGATCACCTTTTCCTGAGTCTAACAAAGCATTTTTCAAGTTTTTAAAAAAATCTGAACACTATGAAAGATTCAAAGTAGGACATGATGGTGAGGCATACCTAAGATTTGGAATTTACAAGCAAAAAGGCAAATTCTTCTATGTTGAGCTTCTCAAAAAGAAAAAAATTGTGACGGATATCAAATTCTTACAAGAAAACGAGATAAAAGATGATGCATTAGCATGGAACTGTCTGTATAATAACAAATACAAAAACAAAGTGGAATGAGTTTTATTCCCTGTTGACAACATAAAACAATGGATTTTGCATGTGTCCAAGACTGTTCAAAGTGCTGTATTGAAAGAGAATACTATCCAACAATAAAGTTTGGCAAAGTTGGTGTTCTAATTATACCAGAAGAAAAAAACAAAATAGAATTACTTGCAAAAAATCTAGGTCTAGATATTACAATACTTCCACGTATTGGCATCTCATATGAAAAGTCTAATGAACCAACTCAGATACTTGCCTACCAACTTATGGGCAAGGAATCAAACGGCAATACATGTCATTTTTTAGACACGGAAAGTAGTGAGAGATCCCCTCATGGTGGCTATAAATGTAAAATATATCAAAATAGGCCTCTTGCCTGTAGAGCATATCCGGTAATTGAATCCTCTCCGGTGACATTGGACTCAAAGTGCAAATTCTGTGAGAACTGTGGTACTGCTGCTGGAAATGTAAACCAAGAATTAGAATCTCTAATTCAAATCAAAAATAAAATGAAAACAAGTGCACCTTTTGTTTGGAGATATACCACTGGAATAGGTGATGAATCAAAAAATGCCAAAATAGAAAATGGGTGGTTTTTAGAAACTTAGGAATTTACTCTTTCATGAGTTCCAGGATAATGCTGATGAATTTTTTGCGAATAACACTTGCTACACAAAGGCCCTTTTATGTTCCATCCCTCCATTGGGTAATACACGTGATCTAAAACTCCTCTGCAAAGAGAACATTTTTCGACTTCTTTTCCCAAATCGAATCCACTCCTCTGTTTTCGTTATAAAAATCATGTTAAATAGGACCATTTTATAGAATAAGGCTGCGGTAGAGTGGATGGCTAGATGCGGACCTCCTGCAAGAGACCTGTCGGTCACCCTTCTGCCGCTAAATGTATAAAATAACTTAGAAAAGATCCTGAACTATCTTTTTGATACTGCTTATCTCTTCTTCTTCTTGCTTTATCTTTTTTTCAATAACTCGTATCATGGAATCCTGCCATACATGGTGCGAAAAGAAATTGTGATAAGTGTTTGCAACAACCATTTCATCATCTACCACAGTATCTTCCAAGAACTTTGTTACAATAGTATCTGTGATCTTTAAAATGCGCTGGTTCAGCTTTATACTCTTAAAAATAGGTTCAAGCTTTGAAATATCTTCCTTAAAGTCACCTTTGGTAAGCAAAATTCTCTCATGTAGGATCTTAAAGTATACCGCAACAAAAAAGAGAGTCGCATATCTTTTTGTCTTGTGACCTCCCTTCTTACCATAACTTAGCACTTTTTTAGCGTGCTCTTTTACAAGGTAAGGATACAAGAGCAACCTGTAGTCGTCTCTTAGCTTTTCGTTGAATACCTCATCATACTTACTCCCACGTGGTAAAAATTGGGCAGGTGAACTGTATGACTCAGTAGGCCTCTGTTCGATACCAGCTACAAGGGCTTGTATTGCATCTTTTGCGACGATTACTTTTTTGTGGTTGTCGGGAAGATATTTGTTGTATAAGGGATCTCCTTTAAACTCACTTTGCTGTGATTTTGCCTTACTATCAAAAGAGCCCGCTTGAATCTCATAAAAATATCCAAAGTTTTCCATCTGGGATTTTATTGACTTGTGGAAATCCATTAGAGAAACTAAGTCTTTTCCTCTTACTGCATTCTGAGAGTTTCTGTATTTTGTAATGTTATTTTGATCCTGTTCGTCAGCAGCTTTGATTATGGTTACTGTAATACTGCCCTCCAGATTATGAGTCCGCTTTGCATGATCTAAAATAGAGTTTGATGTCTGAGCGCCATTAACTATTTGAGGTGCATGTAATAGTAGCGCATTATCTTCAAGTTCTTCAAAATCACTTACTACAATGGTAATTCCATTATTATAATAAAAAAATTTGTGTGGAGACTCCTGTAATGTTTCACGTATTCCTTTGTTTACTGTGGTCTTAAACTGCATCCATTGTCTTATGTTGGATTCAAAAACATAGTCCTTGTTTTTTGTTACAAAGTTTGTTAGCTCTCTTAATTTTAAGATACCAAGTAAAGTATTCTGATATCTTAACTTGCTTTCTAGTCGGATTGTAGCTTTTTTGCCAGCCGCTGGTTTTTTTATTCTATCCCAGAGTCGCAGAACTATAGTATCAATATCATATACTTCAAATGAATCCTGATTCTGATACTCTACTTTTTGATCTGTAACATAAACACACTCAACTTTTAGATTTTTTTCACGTATCTGAGTTACGAGATGAGCAAGCTCAGGCCGCATCTTTGTTATGTCACGGTTTTGTAAGTTTCTGACATCTTCTTTGAATTTTGCAATTGCTTCCATTGAATGAGAGGTACCGTATTTTGATTGAAACAGGTAAACTCTATCCTCGGAAAAATCAACGGGAAGATATGCATCTATTCCTAAATCATTTGGGCCATCAACTATAGCATTTGTAGCATCATCCTCTGTTGCCTCAAAAACCCTTGTGAGCACCCATTGAAGAAAGTTGGTTCCTTTCTCTATCTCGTTTTGACCACTTTCAGCATATTCTCTTATGCTGCCACGGATGTTTTGTACAAAGCCTTCAAGAGGCTGTCCATTTGTAGATTGAAACAAAACAGGACGAGAACCAGGAATGTACTCTAACAGTCCATTTGAATATCTATCCGTCAAACTGGCATGATTAGAAAACCCTCTATTTAGAAAAGCTGGTTATTATGATATAATTATTACAAAGGTGAGGAAGGGATTCGAACCCCTATAGATTCGCTCTGCAGGCGAACGCATAGCCGCTCTGCCACCTCACCGCAGTCAAAAAAGCTCTTGATGAACAATTAAATCTTTTAGGTTAGAATTTTGCAAATGGTTTTGCAGCCAGTCTGACATCTTCTGCCTTGACTGTCTTTCTTCCTGCATGAACCGACATATCTACTGCACTTTTGGCTATGGCAGTACCGATTTCTTCCAATATCCTTCTTAATTCATCTGCAGATTCATCACTTACTCTTTCTGCACCTGATTTTTTTAAAATACGATACATTGCAGAAAGGCCGAATTCTGATGCTGTCATAAAGTGATTTTTCTTATCTGTGATAAAAGACTTCGAGTGGAAAAAAACCTACGCACAAATCGATTTCTACAGACTATTTTAAGGAGAAAATTAAAGACATGTTATGAGCTGGCTCACTGATGTGCATATCCACCTCTCTGATAAAGAGTATTCACAAGACACACAGTTCATTATTACAAGTATGGAAAAGATGAAGATACGTGCCTGTTGCGTATCGATGGATCTTGATACTTCAGAAAATACTCTTGATCTTAGCAAAAAAACTAAACTTGTGTTACCATTTGTTGGCATTCATCCAGAAAAAGCCAATGATGATTTAGAATCTGTTGTTGAATTAATAAAAAAAAATTCTAGCCAAATTACAGGAATTGGCGAAATTGGTCTTGATAAAACATATGTTTCAAGTCAAGATGGTTTCAAAAGACAAGAAACGGTATTTGATAAAATGCTTTCAATTGCTGAAAAACTACACAAACCTGTTTCAATTCACTCGCGTGCTACACTAAATGAAATACTTTCTATTCTTCCTTCATATGCCATTTCTGGAGTACTTTTGCATTGGTTTGCTGGTAGTAAAAAACAACTAAAGACAGCAATGGAACTCGGATGTTATGCTTCTTATGGTCCTGCTATGATTTATGCAAAAGATAAACAAGTTTTGCTTTCAGAAACAAACAGAGATAGAATACTTGTAGAAACAGATGGCCCTGTACGATTTTCACGATGTTTTGCAATGAAAACTGCTCAAATTACTTTTCTTCCAAGTGTTGTGTTTTGTGCAGCCAAAGTCTTGAATAAAACATACGATGATCTTTCACATGCGATTGAACAAAATTCCAAGCGCTATCTAGGTGTATAGGTATAAAAAACCCCTGTGTCCAATCGAAGACGTGAACAGAATCAAACGAATTTCTACAGAAGTCATGACTTTACATAAATCTAGATTCGGAACTGATTTCGTACAAAACAAAAAGGCACTAGATGATATAGCTATAGTTAGATCAAAAGGACTCAAAAATGAGATTGCAGGCTACATAACCACATTCATCAAACGCGAAATTGAAGAACAAAAAGAAAAAGATGCTCAGGCAATGCAAGAGACTCAATCTGTTAATGAAACAGAAGAATTACACGAAGAAGAGATACTTAACTAAATTATTAGTTTTCAATCTAAACAAAATTCAATATAGGCAAAAATCCGTTTTGTAACAAATGATAACAATAAAACTCCTTGGCGGAGCAAAAAAAGCTCTTTCTACCGATAAATTAGAATTTGATAAAGACAATTCTACCATCTCTGAACTTTTAGATTTTCTTCAAACACAAATAAAAAAAAACACGCATGTTTTAGACGTCAAAAATATACTAGTTGCTGTTAACGGAATTGATTCTTCAACTCTTGATGGTTTTGAAACAAAAATCAAAGACGGAGATACTGTAAGCATAATTCCTGTAATACATGGAGGCAGTCAAAGAATACAGTTTAAAATTTTTAATAATAATGTAAATCTTCTGGAAATAAAACGCATTGACGATCCAATCTGCTTTCTTGATGATCTACGTACAAAATACACTGATCTAGTGATTCAGGGGATAAGACCAGGTTTTGTACTTAGCTCAAATCATGCCAAAAAGATTATTGCAATATCGCTAGCAGCACGAAAAGACGGAATCAGGCTTTCAAATAAAATTGAAACAGACATTTTGATGCGATTTGCATGTACAAAACAGATCAGCGATGCTATACAAAAGGTTGGGCTTCAAAGAAAACAAGATTTTATTTTAATAGTGATTGGAAGAAAACAATCACTCAACAAATTGGTTGATGAATTAAGAACTCATTTGAAACCAAATTTAATTTCAATAAAAAATTCAACCTTTCTAAAAAAAGAATTTAAAATATCAAAAAAACAATTAGAGACCGTAACATCAAATACGCCACTAGAAGATCTGCTTGTAGAAAAAGCAGCAATTCTATTCAGATAAACTGCGCTTTACTTTCTGTGTACTCAGGATATCGTTCTTTTTTATGATTGCAATTCCTGTTCTCTTCCCAAGTATTTCTATTAGTATTATCCAATCAAATTTCTCAAGTGATACCTTGTTCTGAATTTTGTCTGCAATTTCACTTATGATTTCATTAGTGGAAATTTCAGAATGCCTTTTTTCTACTGTGATTCTATAGGTATCTTGTGGCTGCATTACGCTGACATGATGGAGAACAGAATTTACAATGTCATCTTTTTTTGTATAAACTGTATCATGTATTGGTATGATTCTCAGACAATACCTTATCAACCACGGTTCATCCAATGTCTTTTCTCGAATCTTTTTAACAACCAAAAATGGATCAAGCGAAGTTGTAGCAGTAAGAATTCCAGATAGGATAGATATTTCAACTGTTGCATTAGGATCTCCGAATTCTTCTAGAATTTCTGACATTTCTTCGGCAGCTTCAGACTCTAGATGTCTACTAGATGTTATGATCAAATTCAAAGCGAGTTGATAATCTCCGCTTTTGTTATCTTTCCTTGTCTTAATATTTTCAAAATTCCATCTTTCACTTCAATAATAGTTGAACTTGTGGAATTTGAAATTTTGCCACCGTCCAAGAAAACATCATATCCAGAAAAATTTTCTTGAACTTTCTTTGAATCAGAAAAAGCTGGATACCCAGAAAAATTTGCACTAGTGCCAACAATAAGTTTACACTCTTTTAAAAGTGCCAAAACACATGGGTGACCTGGTACACGAACAGCTATCTTGTCATTCAAATTCATTGCTTTTTTTATTTCATTATCTTTTAATTTCAAAACTAAAGTTACTTGACCTGGCCAGAACCTATCAGCTATCTTGCTTGAGACATCATCAAAAATAGCTATTTTTGAAACTTCTTCTTTAGAATATCCTAGTACTGGTAACGATTTTGATTCTCTTCTCTTTTTTAATCGGAAAATCGCTTCTACTGCCTTGACATTTCGGGGATCGCAGCCAAGGCCATAGACAGTATCTGTAGGAAATACTACCACGCCACCGTTTTTTATTGTGGTTGCAGCTAGATTGATTCCATTCTGATCGCAAGCAACTATCACAATTTTTCAAGTAGTTATTAGTAAATTATGTTTTGTTATTGAAAATGATATAAGATTGATTGTCGTAGTATGTTGCATGGATATTGAAATTCAACAATGTCAATGTCCGCCAGGATCTGAAACCTATGTAAATGACGATGGTATGGACATATGCGTTTCCTGTGGCGGTTGGGTAGCACCATCATAAGAGTTTGTTGAAAAGAATTGCCGTGCACAACAGCGGTACTGTGAAGATTGTTTGAAATACAATAGCCGGTATTCTGTATATTATTATTCCTTTCAAATAAAACATAAAAAATTCTGAATCATAACTAAATCTTTAATAGTAAATTGGCTTTTCTTACAGCCGATGTCAGACGAGTCAGATAATGGTTTTGAAGATGATTTTGACGACGAGGTAGAAGATGAAGAAGACGAAGAAACAGAAGACGATGAATACTAAATTCTCAGACCAAAATTGTCTGCAAATTCCCTAAATCCACGGTAAGCCGTCAAAAACTCTCTTCCTCTGTCACTGATCTTATACTTGCATGCTCTATCAGAACTTCTCTGTTCTAGTAGACCTTGTTGCACGAGCATCTCTAATATTTTAGAGAGTCTCACATGGGAAACGTTTGCCTTGCGGATTAGATAAGTGACACTTGCTCCTGATTCGTCTGGAGCTTCATCTCTAGTAGTAGCTAGTATGTCTCCTATGATACTCATGTGGGTTCTATAGACTGCCGCCAAATTTCATCCCCGTGAGTGGTACTTTAGAAACTGGAACAAATAGGGCACCCAGGCCCGCTATCTTGGTAGATATTGAGACATAGTAAAGAACTGATTGCGGAAACACAACGGAATACCATCCTAGAAATTCGCCTAAAGCAAGAAGGCCAAGGCCTGAGGCAACAAAAACCGTACTGGTTTTCTTATTCTCCATATACGATAGAATTGTCTCTATTGTCCCATATATCAATAGGATAAAAGAAATTGACCTTATAATATGCTCAATTGAATTTCCTGGGATGACAAAAAGTGGTACTGCTATGGTTCTGAAGTATCTTGATTTTGGAAAAAATGCCTTGATGCTGTGCGAAAAAGCTATGAAAAAATATCCTACTGTTTGAATACCTATGCCTAATGTCTGAACCCATGGTTCTATGTAGCCAGATTTGATAACAAGTGATTCTATCAGAAATCCTGCACCTACTACACCAAAACCTATGCTTATCGATAAGAAGGCAATCGTCAGTCTGAAAAGAGTAGGACTATCTGTATTCTTAAAACCAATATAAGATAAAATTCCGATGACTATTCCTACTAGAAAACCTATCAGGTTCAAAATGATCTCAAATACGAACTGCAATAATCTCAGTCACTTTAGAAATTAATTAAATCTTACAGGTAGTTTTTTTCTACCAATCGTCAAGAGTTCCAGCTTTTGTGCTCTCTGTACTGCCAACATAATCTCCTAAAATGTCAGAATATGTGTGGTCTTTGTATGCGATGATTTTCACATACTCACCATATGTCATATCAAGGGAACAAGGATCGCATCTGACAAAAGAAAAGTCATCTGCAAGAAGTGCTATGCCATCGCACTTTGGGCACTTTATCTTCATGGATTTCTTACGTCTTGCATTGTAATATTCTTTATTAAAAAAAGATTAAATGACTACGCTTAACTGGGTTTATTATGGCAAGAACATGTACCAAATGTAGAAAAGAAATTCCAGATACTGAGGAGATTGATCCTATTGCAGAAAATTATCCATGCTGTAATACGTGCTGGAATGAATGGAAAACCTATAGAGTTATGGTCATGAATGAGATGAAACTTGACATGTCACTTGCAGACCATAGGAAAGTTCTCAAAAAATACGAGAAAGTCTTTGTGGGCGTTATGACTCCTGACGGAAACGTAGTCAATTATGCTGATGAAAATCAGAGAAAGCCCGATAAGCCCATTTAAATGCCAAATTCCCTTTTAGCTCTATCTGGTATTATTAGACACAGTACTCTCTTACTATTTTCATCTATTGATGATAAAATTTTTTTAACAGAATTAGAAATTATATTTTTCTGTTCTTGACTCAAAGAGAAATAAATTTCTAAAACTCCATCTAGATTAAACAAAATAAGTTTTTGTGGATTGGATATGATAGCTGTAACATAACTTGAAAACATTGAGGTTCTATGTTCTTCTGAAAGACTACTTAGAATTTCAAGCCATGTCTTAAATAATCTTGCAAAATTATCAAATGGAATAGTCGGTCCGGCAGCTAGTGCATTATTAATCACTTCAACTTTATCTGATACAGACATTGAAAAAAATTCCATCAGTCTTTTTTTTAAAATAGGTTTTCTTAGAAAATCTGGAAGACTTGCAAGTGACACTATGATGTTTCCAGCATAATTTGGTTCTGACATAAGCTTGGCACTTACTTACTTTGTTAAAATTGTATTGCCACAATTTGGCTTAAATATGCGCAGCTGTGAATTCTTGTATGCCCTCATTGGTTGTTGTTGGTGGATTCTTTGGTGATGAAGGAAAAGGGAAAATAATTTCATATCTTGCAATGAAAGACAATCCAACAATAGCAGTACGTGGTGGTGCAGGTCCAAACGCAGGACACACCATAGAATACGAAAATAAAAAATACAAAGTTAGAATGCTTCCAAGTGCCTTTTTGAATAAGAATGTACGACTTCTAATTGGACCAGGAGTTGTAGTTAGTCCTGAAGTTCTTTTAAAGGAAATTGAGGAATTTGAGGTTTCTGATAGGACATTTATTGATTCTCAATGTGGAATAATAGAGGAATCTCATAGATTGGCAGATTCTCAGGGTAGGCTAAAAAATTCAATTGGTAGCACAGGCTCTGGCACAGGTCCTGCAAACGCAGACAGAGCAATGAGGACACTAAAGCTTGCAAAAGACATTGATTCACTTGCACTTTATCTTGAAGATGTTCCAAACGCAGTTAATTTTGCATTAGAAAGAAACGAGTATGTTTTGGTTGAAGGAACTCAAGGAACTTTTCTTTCTTTATGGCATGGTACATATCCATATGTAACATCAAAGGATGTCACTGCATCAGGAATATGCTCCGATATTGGACTAGGACCAAAAAATGTAACAGATGTCATTGTAGTTTTCAAATCTTATGTGACTCGAGTAGGAACAGGTCCGCTCAAAAGTGAACTTTCTCCAGAACAAACCAAAATAAAAGGATGGCAAGAAGTAGGAACAGTGACAGGACGTGCAAGAAGAGCTGCTGAATTCGATTTTGATCTTGCAAAACGAGCAATTATGTTAAACAGCGCAACACAGATCGCTATCACAAAACTTGACGTGCTTTATCCAGAGTGTGCACACATGAATTCGTTTGGAGATCTAAGCTCCCCTGCAAAACACTTTATCAAAACAATAGAAGACCAACTCAAAGTACCTATAACAATAATTGGTACTGGTCCTGATGTTAATGATATAATTGACAGACGATAAGATCAAAAACAAGTCTGGCTACCTTTTAATGGGGTATTTTTCGCAAGAAGATCGTGACAAAACTACCTCACTATGTTGAAGTATCAGATAGAATCGAATTCTCAAGATTAGTATGCGCTCTGGAAAGGGTTCCGCGTACATCACTTTCATTTGAGCACGAAGGTAACCCTGTACTAGCCGTACAAATGGATCTTATCAAAGAAAGACCTGTAATCTATTATACGCACGAAGGAAAAAGCGGTCACTATATCTCATATGGCTTTAAGGCTGGAAAGGAAGACTCTGATATAATAAATACCATAACAAATCCTACCTACCTGTATTCACCAATTGTTAGAGTGAAAACACTTCCACCTTCACTAAAAAAAGAAACAAAAACAGAAGATCTGAATTATTACGAACCGCTTGAACTGGAAGATCTTGAAAGTTTAGTAAAGCTAAGCTATGGATTTGAAGAAGCACCATTCCCACTTTTCGCTTTTCCAAATGGTGACAAATGGATGATCGGAGTCTTTATGAATTTTAACGAATCAGATGAAGTATCCTATTTCTGTCACGTGACTCTAGATAAAGAACCAGCAAATCCTTTCTTGAAATATTCTAGCCAGAATGGAGTAGAACCATCATTTACTCCATCTGTAAGTGAACATGGGTATTCTTACCTCAAAGTAATAAAGCTAAAAGACAAGCATCCGCTAGTCAAGCTATGAATTTTAGAACTAGAATAAAAAAATCATCATCTGGTAAAAGCAAGATGATACTTGCAAATGATCTTGATCATAAATCTGTAGAAAAACTTGAAAGTGTTACAATAAAAAATATTAAAACACTAAATGAGTTTCTATGTGCAATTAAATTTAATTTTCATTTAATCTTGCCGCTTGGAGTTAAGAATCTTAAAAAAATAAATAAAGTTGCACACGATGTGGGTTTACAGACTATTGCAGACATTAAGCTAAATGATATAGGAAATACAAACATGATTGCAGCAGAAAGGCTATGGGAATCAGGCTTTGATGCTATAATTGTAAATCCAATAATGGGTCCTGAAAACCTTGAAAATCTCATCTCATACGCTCACAAACATGACAATGGAATAATCTCTCTTGTACACATGAGCCACCTTGGTGCAAAACTGGGTTATGGTCTCACAGTAAAACATTCTGAAAGTAAAAAACTGTCAAAACTTCATGAATTATTTCTTGAATGGTCTCTTTCTTTGAAAACTGATGGTATAGTTGTAGGAGCTACAATTCCAGAAATCATAAGAACTTGTCACAAAAAAACAAAAGACAAATGTGATATTTACTCTCCAGGTGTTGGTACACAGGGTGGGGATCCCAAAAAAGCACTGGTAGCTGGCGCAAATTATCTCATTGTTGGCAGAACCATTCTCAATGCAAAGGATCCAGTAAAAGAAGCTAAGAAACTACAAGAGCTAAGTATCGAATCCTAGCTTTTTTATTTTATTCATTACGCTTTTGGCATTCTTGTAGGTTAACTTTTTTATAGCGTCATCAAAACTATGCCATACAAATCCTAAATGTTCATGAGAAATTTTTACATCGATAGTTTTTGTTTTTGCCAAGAAAAAAACAACTTCTTTGTGAACTAAATCGCCGTCACGTTGATAATGATATTCTATTTTGTCTTCAAATCCATCAATAAATTCTACATCTGTAATACCTGTCTCTTCTCTAATTTCTCGTACGGCTGTCTGCTGAAGAGTTTCTTTGTCTTCTATATTTCCCTTAACAAAATCCCAATGTCCAGAAGGATAATTTAGAAGAAGAAAAATTTTTCCAGAATCAGTTTCATTAAATAGTACTGCACCGGCGGATCTTTCTTCGATCATTATGTAGAAAAAATTGTTCGGCCAAGTATTCGTTTCTATTACTTGCCCAGTCTTCTGGCTCTTTTCTGGAATGTTCTAATAGCACGCATTAGATCTATTTTTCTAAATTCTGGCCAGAATATGTCCATAAATACCAGCTCGCTGTAGGCACTCTGCCAAATCAAGAATCCACTTAATCTCTTCTCACCGGACGTTCTCAATATCATATCTGGGGAGGACTGTGGTAAATGCGAAGTGTACAAAGATGATTCTATAACTTCTTTATTTATCGAATCTACATCAAGTGAACCGTCTTTAATCTTTGTAGCGATTTTCTTTACTGCATCAACTAACTCATTTTGTCCACCATAAGCAATAGCCACATTAAGATAATGTGTATCGTAGTCTTTTGTTACATCCTCTAATTTTTTCAAGATTTCTTTTAATGATTGTGGCAGAAGTTCAACACGCCCAATTGCTTTTACTCGCATCTTGTTTCTGTGTATTCTGGGATCGTTGTACAGCTTTTCCAATCGTGTCTTGATTAACTCATATAGATAATGGAGCTCCTCGTCATCACGAGCTAAATTCTCTGCTGACAAAACATAAAGTGTTATAATTTTTATTCCTAATTCTTCACACCAATCAAGCAAGTTTTCAACAGTATCTGCTCCTTGAAAATGACCATTTTCCTTTACAACAAGATTTCTTCTTGCCCATCTACGATTTCCGTCCAATATTATTGCAATATGGTTTGGAAGACTATCATTTCTGATCTCTTTTTCAAGTTTGTTTGAATATATGCTATAGAGGCCAGAAAGATTCAATACTTTCTCTTTTATTCCGATAACACTTCACCGCCCTTTTTCTTTCTATACCTACGGAAAAGCACGGTGGCGGATATGAGTATTACGGCTAATCCTAGCAAGAATGGCGGAAGAAGACTAAATGGACTTTCATCCTTTGTCATGATGTTTGTAAATTGAAATACAATGGGATAGAGCGACACTAGCACAATTATACGAAGTACGTCTGTTACTGATCTTAAACTTCCCTTAAACCAACTACCTAGCAATGTTCCTCCAAATATGCATCCTATACCCATCCAAAGGAAAGGCAGTGCTCCTGCAAAAAAGAGACCAAGGATCACTTTGTTTGTTACTATACTCAATACATCTGGTTGAGCTTGAACAAGACTGGGATTTATTGCAGTAATTCCAGTTGGTATTGAAACTAACATCAAAAGAGCACCTGCAACTAATGTGAATATTCTAACGAATCCCGCAGGTGTTGGTTTTATCCATTGTGACCATGTTCTATCAACATCAAAAGCTCTGATAAGAAATGCTCCGCCAAGTATACTTAGTAAGATTGCAGAAATTTCTTTAGTAATCCCAAATATGGATGCAATTCCACCAATGACAAGCAAAATACCTGGCACACCAAGGAAAAACTTAGAGTATCTGGTATCAAACACAATTGCACGTAAATATCTTCCCAGTACAGCATAAGAATATTCGACACTTCTGCTTACACGCATTACAACTCTGCGAACTGAAACAATAGGTAAAACATTTTGAATTATTGGTATGACACTTTCATCATCTTCACCATCTGAAACAATGACTGCTCCATTTGCTACGAATTTTTCCATAACAGATCTTACTTGCAAAACTATCTTTTCATCAGCTTGAACTCCTTTGTTTTCTGTTCCAGCTACAACGATCACTTCTGCTTGATATCCTTTACTAACAAGATCCTCGTATGTTTTTACTGCTGCAAAAATTGAATTAGAATCTGCATCTTCTGGATCTTCTAATGCAAGTCTTTGCGCAGCTTCAATACATGCATTTCTGCCAATAACGGGTGTTGAAACTCCGGCTTTTTTCCCAATATCGTCGTCTCTATCTACACAAATTACAAGTAGTCTACTTGTTTTAGTTTCAGTAATCCTTCTTTCTAAATTAGCTTCTTTGACTGACATTATTCTATTAGAAAAACTAACTACGTTCCTATTAATTAATTTACATAAGTGCGATAGTAAGCCTATTCTTATCAAAAGATTTGACTTGCAAATAATAATCGTAATCTTAT
>JBOGRG010000190.1:0-8542 GCA_050749365.1 Nitrosopumilaceae archaeon | reverse complement strand
CTACCGCACGTTAAACATAGAAAAAAATCCTGAGATTGTGGACATAATCAAAGACTGGAACATCTACATGATAGAAAGACGGGGCAAAAATAAGGAAATAGTTAAGGTTGCGGATGTAAATCAAATTCTAAATTAAAATGATTTCTGCGCAAAGCGTTTTTCCTGCTTCGCTCATTCTGGTTTTTGTAACAAAAAAGCAGATCGCTTCAGATCGCACAACCGTGATCCATTTTTTATAGCAGTTCGCGGTATAATTTTTGGATAACAGCCAACCGGATAGGACCGTTAATGATGGCAACAACATTAACTGAAACCTGGTCTTAGGATTAGAGATCTGCTTTTGGAAGACTGTTATCCGCTTTTAATCAAGTCACGATTCATTTTCAGGTAAATTTTTCTGGTTTCGCTCGTTGGTCCTTTTCCGCTGTCTCAGGACTGGCACCATCAACTATTTATGGTAAGAAAGTAAGAATACAGTATGAAGAACACGACAACCTACGAGGAAGAGGACATCACGGTAGTGAGCGGAAAGGGGCAGGTAGTCATACCGCAGTCCCTGAGGGTAAGGCTGGGACTCAAGCCCAAGACGAAACTCATAGTGTACGGCTACAAGGATGCAGTCATAATGAAAAAGATGGATATTCCCGACATAGTAAGGGACCTGAAGTCGATATACCGGAAGGTCGATGCAAGGGCTGCAAAATACGGCAGGATGTCTGACGAACAGATAAACGACATGGTCCAGAAGCACAGGAAATAATCCGACCAGTTTTTATGAGAATTGTCCTTGACACCAACGTGCTGGTGTCCGCACTGATACTGGACGGAAAACCAAGGGCGCTCTTGAATGCCATAGTAGCTAAAAATCACAGGCTGATCTTCTCAAGGAAGATCATGGAGGAGTTTGTCGAAGTAACCGCAGAGCCCAGGATACAAAAGTATGTCACAAGGCAGGAAGTTTCAAGATTCTTGCACGATCTGGCGCCGCTGTCAAAACTGGTCGCCGCAAGATCAAAACTTAAGGTAGTAAGAGACCAGAAAGACAACCCTGTTCTGGCAGCAGCTTATGATGGTCGTGCCCGCTATCTGGTTACTGGGGATGAGGATCTGCTTACGCTGGAAAAGTTTAGGAAAGTAAAAATAGTTAAGGTCAACGAAATGCTGAAGATACTTGAACGGTAGAGAATTACGTTCATGTAAAGGAGTCCGCGCGTCGGCTTTGCTCACTGTCCTTCTCGTCCCTTTACGCTGCTCTCTGAAACCGGCAGTCATCAAATACAAGAGATGTCGCGTGTTCGAACCGAAATACAGGCGAAGAACAAATTTGTAATTACAATATTTCTAAAAATCAAAACCACCGTTATGTTCTCTAAATCTCTCATAACCATAGAGACAATTTCTGTAAATTTTCCATTATACTATGATTAATGAGTGTAATGATCAGATTTATCTGAATCTAAAATTATAGCAAAGTGCAAAATGGGAAATAACAATAGACCGGCACAAGGTAGTAACTGGCGTAGCCTACAAGAACGCGGTATTCATTCCAGTGCATTCAGAGGTTACTACATGTATGCTCAAATCCCATCTACTTCAGCCGGAAAAAGACCAGACTATTATGGGATATCAAAAACTAACCCTAAAGACAAGATAGTAGGAGATTCAAAAAACGTCGCTGTATTAACTAAACAACATGTGGATCAGGTTAAAGACTACAAAGGATATCCTTACTTTGCACAAAAAGGCGTTATCATAGTTAGATTAACAACTAAAGTACCACCTGAAATTGAAGAATATGCAAACAAATCTAATATAAGAATAGTTAAAATGAGTGCAAAAGAAGAAGCTGAAGAGAAGAGTTTTTGGGATTGGTTTAAGTAGATATTTATCATATTTAATTAATTCAAGAGAAAAGTTTAAAGCTTGGATTCGTATAGAACTAGGCTAAAATCATCTTTTACGTTCTCGTAATTCTTCCAGAAGTTTAATTGCTTCTTCAAAGGTCTTTGTATTTTTAATTTTCTCCACCAGTTCTTTTTGTTTTTGATTATCTATCACAAACTGGTCTTGTAACCACAGGTTGTACTCAATATCATTACCCTCCTTACTTTTAGGGTCTATCTGAATGTGATTCTTATCAAAGATATAAGTTCCGTTTGAAAATTTCCATTCAGTATTTATTTCTGCTCTTATGGCAGTCATTAAAATAAAAGTATTAACAGAGTTAAAAAACTTTACCTGAAATATGATTGGCTATACTTGTAGTATGAGATTAATTTTAGAAAAGATTGATATTATTTTCAAGCCTTCTTATCTTTTCAAGAATGGTTATTACCTCATGAGTAGGTTTTGTAATGAAAGCTATAGAAGTCATTGCATCTAACAAATCTGATAAAAAGAAATCATCACCACTTTGTGATAAATCGAGTAGGTGAAGATACTAAATCCGTACGAAGTTAAAAGTATTAGATCTGATGTCCGATTACATATCTGAGTGAAGTATTTGAGGCATGATTCCATAAGGGAAACCTTTTCTAGTCAAGCAGACCTATTCTTCTAGCCATGTGATTCTCCGGGATGCTCTAGGCGTTACACTTGTATCCACCTTGATCGTAATTAGTCTATATATTTCGGATGCTTTTGCTGTAAACCAAACAGAGATTAAGGAAGTTCGTGAAACAACAAACCTGTTATTCGAAAACCCGTTTGCTGCAATCACTATAGTTGGCGTTCTTTCACTAGTCATCTCTTTGATTGTGTTTAGTGCTAGCTGGCGTTTGCGCGATAAAAAATCACAAAATGATATGGAGATGGGGAAGATCACAGACAATTTAGAAAAGGTAAAGGGCATATTGGGTGAGCCGGCTTTTACAAATTTGCTTAACGGGTTGTCATCGGCTGCTAAAGAAGAGATAGTATTTCCAGAGCCGGTAGGGGTATTGCGCCACAAGGAATTCAGACGCGCTCTAACCATTTCTGTGACACTTACCTATTTTACATTGCTTGGTTTTAGTGCATCAGACCCCACGGCAGCTCAGACTCTCAATGACAATCCTGTTATTCAGTCCTTTGCGTGGGTTTTCGTAGCGGTGATTGCCTTCTACTTTGGCGACAAAATTTTTGAAAACTATGTAAAGAGTAAGGGTGTCCAAGTTACAAAAACATTAGAACCGATAACGATTAAAGAGGCCAAAATAAGCAAAGATGGCAAAAAACTGACAGTGACCATTAGGAACAATTTGAAATCTAAAATTAAAGTTACCAAAATAGACGTGGACGGTGAGACTCCGAAGGGCTTCAAAGAATTCGAAATTGAAGGTGAAAAGTCTGAGTCAAAGGAAATCTCAGTAGAGAAAGTAGGAAAAACAATCAAGGCAGAAGCGGGACCTGTTACAGCTAAAAAAGAAATCGAAGCAGAAGAGAACAAAGTCAAATGACAAGAAACTCATAACCACGCAGTAATTTTGTAAAAGCGTTCCCGAACGCTATGCACTATACAACAGGTCACAAAAGTTTGTTCTAACCATATTTCCTATTTTTTTAGAAAAGTTAAGTCGCTTCATAAGTACTTTGAGAATGAAGTGATTGCCGGCTTCGCTCATTGTCCTTTTTTCTTGGATTTAGAAATCTCTAACTCTTTTACAAACACATTCAATGTCTTTACTTCGTCATCAAGCAGAAACAAAATCGCTTATTCCATTGTCTTTGAAAGGTTTTCAAGAAAATCTTCAATCGTAATTTTCTTTCCGTCTTTTTCATGAGGATAAATTCCCCATACATCTCCCTCCAAAAGCAACGCGGGCTGTTCGTTGCCAAAGAAGATTCCACTCTGTCTATTTGTTCCAAAAACGGTTCTAACCCGATATTTTTTCCAGATGGATGGAAGGACTGCCCTGGAATACAGATCATCCCTTTCCGTTCTCGTCATGTCGGCAGTATCGACTACGTTGCAAGTCAGTTTGTTTTTCTCAGATAATTCCTTAAGTTTGGATTCGACAAATGTGAGATTGGTTCTCACGTTGGCTTCTTTGCTGCTTTTGTAAAGAGTTGCTTTGAGAGGCATTCCACACCTACACCCCTCATACACTACACTGCAATATAAGATTTGTTCAGAAATCATTCTGCAGGAACCGTCTGTTCCATCCCCAATTCCTGTTCAGCGATCTGCAGGGACATTTTCTTTTCCAGGTCCTTAATCGCCTTTACCAGTTCATTTCCAGAATCTATCTGGTATAGTTTGGCCTTGCCAATGGTTCTGGATACCTTTACCATCCTATACTTCTCCAGAGAATCAAAGTACTTGTAAAAGGTCTGCTTGCTCATGCCCAGCGCCTCTATGATCTCCTTCTTTGTGAAGTCATTCGTAGGGAAGTCCAGCAGATAGTCTAGAATCCTGATTCTAGGCGAGTATCCAAGCACTTCTGTGATCAGGGATTGTTCTTTCATACCGCCATACGGGGGTGTGGGAGGGGTGTTATTCATATCACTACTTAATCATGAAAGTATTTAAGTTTAGACTTCTAAAGGTATGCTAAGTGTACTTATGAAGCGTGTGTATTCTGACGATGAACTGAAGGCCCTGATCCTCAACTTCGTCATGAGGAAGGGTAGGTGGGGCGAGCATTATTTTCCTATAGATACGATGTCAAACTGGCTAGGCCAGGTTGTAAAAAACAATGGAAAGAACGTCAAGAAAAAAGTCAAGGATCTTGCAAAGGAAGGATTTTTGATTCTACACAAAGTGAACACAACGGCGTCATTGAATCCAAGATTAAAACAAGAAATAATTGAATACATCGAAAGGAACTTGGTTGAGTAGAAGGAAATGAATCACGAAGAAATCCGATTCAAAATTCTTGATAATCTTTATCGTCGATTCTTTGAAAGTGGTGGAACAGATTACAGTTATGGAGAAAGGATTGCCAGTGAATCTGGATTATCAGATCTTGATCTTAAATTAATCAATGCTGAAATAAGATATCTGGAAGGTAAGGGTTTTGTCAAGATAGACGCTTACGCTGATGATGGAACGCCTGGACTTATCGCAATAACCTCGTTTGGTTGCGATGTTGTTGAGAAAATAGTTGACAGGTCCATGAATGAGCTGTCAACAGAAAGTTCGGATATTAAGATCAAGGAAAAAATTGATGAATTAAAGAGAGAACAAAGCCCATCAGAGAGAACAACAAAAATTGTGGATTGGGCCATGCAAATGCCTGATGCAATTTTCACGTTGTTGAATATTGCTAAAACTTTCCTTGGAAACTAAATTTTCTTCACAATCTTTCGGCTTCGCTCATTGTCCTTTTGTGTCAATCAGCAGGATTAGGTTTCTTTAGTTTCATCTCTTCCTGCTCTGCGATCTGAAGCAAAAGCCTCCTTTCATAGCCGCACAGTATCAACTATTTATAGTACATATACTATAACATTATAGTATGAACACTATAATAGGTGAGCAACATGGATGAGACCACCCTCAGGATACTGGACATACTATCAAGAGAGACAGGTAACCCTATTTCCATAAACGAGCTTACCAAGAAAATAGAGGAAGGATACGGCACAGCATACTATGTCAACATATATGACAAAACACAGGCTCTGGCAGAGCAGAGAATAGTCACGCTCTCGAAATCCGGCAAATCATCCATTACAACTTTGAACTTTGACAACTATCTGCTGGTCGATCTTCTGGCAGAGATGGAGCTGAAGAAAAAACAGGACTTTCTAAAAGGTAGACAGGAGATGCAGATGCTTTTCATGGAGCTCGAAACCTACATCAGAGATCTGAGCTCCTTAAGATCCATCTGCATAATTAATCCACAGAAAAATGCGAAGTTAAACAGAGTGGAGCTGCTGATTCTGATCAGGAACCCAAGCGGAGACGCCATAGCACCAGAAACCGACACCGTAGCGATTCGCAAGATAATGCAGACGTTGCAGACCATCCACAACCTGAAGATGGATCATCTTGTACTGACTGACGTCATGCTCCTCAACCTGCTTGCCACTCCAGAAATCAATCCTATAAGGGAGATGCTTGCAAACAAGATAGCCTTTTTCTCTCCACAGACTTTTTGGATGATAATAAAAATCGGCCAAGAAAGAGACATTCCAGTCAGAATTCTGGAAAAGGAAACCAACCCTGCAAAGATGCCAGAGCAGGATCTTGTCTACAATCTTGCCAGATTCGGATACAAAGAGATGGGAACCAAGATAGTCCAAAGCAAAGAGATTGGCATAGAGTATATCATAACATCGATTCTGTTGCAAGGAGATGCAAGAAGGAAGGACGCAGTACCAATCATACTTGCAAAGAAGGGAAACGAGACAAACTACGATATGCTTGTGTTTCTTTGCCAGAAATACGGTGTGCTCAGGGAGCTGTTCGGCCTGCTAAAAGCCCTTAACGAGATCAAGCCCATGGCTAAGATCAGCGAAACAATACGTACCCTGAAGTCCATGAAGATAGAGGCAATCAAGGTGGATTTGAAAAACCTGAAAGAGAAAATGAGGTTGTACAATGTCACTTGACAATACCAGACTGCTGGATTTTCTTGGAGAGCTGGATAAAGAACTATCCAGAAAAATTATTGTGGTTGCTGTAGGCGGCACGGCAATGACATTGCTCAAGGTAAAGTCGTCT
This sequence comes from Nitrosopumilaceae archaeon, assembly GCA_050749365.1. Classification (GTDB taxonomy): domain Archaea; phylum Thermoproteota; class Nitrososphaeria; order Nitrososphaerales; family Nitrosopumilaceae; genus JBBDNF01. The sequence continues at coordinate 1,896 of JBOGRG010000190.1, read as the reverse complement.
ACGATTGATGTCGACTTTACTATTCCAGGTGAGTACTATGACGAGTTTGAAGCAGTGTTGAAGATAGTACCGCACGGTTTCACAGTACACTGTTTTCATGATGGCGCAGTTTTTGTCAACATGCTTCCCGGTGATTATCTGAAAAAGAGCATTCAGATAAAGACCAAACTGAAGAACATAGAACTCAGGGCACTGCATCCAGTGGACATTGTTGTAACGAAGATTGGAAGACTGGACGACAGGGATCAGCAGGACATAGAGTCTTGCATTAAAAATTTCAAGCTGAAAAAGAATGAGATCGTAAAGAGATCGGGGCAGCTTGGTTACGCAGCCAATGAAGCGAACTATCGAACCAATTTACAACACGTCATAAAGAAGTTTTTTTAAGAAATGATTCCGTTCGTTTTTGAAGTCATTGTCATTTCCAAATATGGAAATTGTCATATAATACAGTTACCAAATAATGGGAATGGCTTTAATTAATACAAATGTTGAGAGTAAACTTTTGAAAGAATTTCGTGACGTCATATATGTAAAATATGGCCTAAAAAGAGGCGATTTTAAGAAAGCTGTTGAAGATGCCATGCTTGACTATATCTCAAGTCGATCAAAATCCTCGTCTGCAAGGGACTTTGTCAGACGCAAAAAGAGAGAGATCAGGAACAACCATATACTGATGAAGAGATTTGTTGCACCAAACCACGTAAAATCATGAGACAATCTGTCAATTTGGTTTGACAACAATTCCGCCCCTCTCATGAAAATATTTCTACATGACTCCCTCATAGAATTATGAATTTTATTCACTTGCTATCTATATATACGGATCAATAGTTAACTTTCGTCGAAAGGCAGATGAAGACAGTAAATGATTCAGAAAACATATTTGATCTTATGAAAGAACTGATAGATAAAATACTTGAACTAGATGATGACCTTCGTTTTGTCGGAGTTGTAAACACGGTGGAAAATACACTTTGCAGCAAGATGAAAGAAGGTAAAGTTAGTCTAGTAACTCCAGAGGAAGAGGAAAGGTTCGCAGTGACGTTACAAAAAATAAAAAATATGCAAGATGAATTAAATGACAAGCTTGGAGGCGTTACTTTCACACATGTGATCAGAGAAAAGATACACCAGATGGTTTACTATAAGGAACGTTTCATAATTTACGCAACGTGCGAACGAAGGATGAATGATCAGAAATTATATGACATTTCAAAGAGAATGCAGGATTTAATCAAAGAGACGCTGGCATTGCTTCCTCTAAAACCATAAGATGCAATTCCTGACCTGAAAAATGTTTAGCAGTGATAGAAGTTTGACCATACCAACTCGGTTTAAAATCCAGAAACAAAAACGATTTATGGAGGAATCATTGGTCTTACAAGGTTTCCAAATCCTGATATTGTAAGAACGTGAAATTCCCACGTTCCCCAGATTGACCAATCAGGATTGCCTCTATATCTTGGATCTGTTTTATGAACTATGAGATAGTTGTAATAATTGTTGTCATCATAGCCGCTGCAGTTAATGTGGTTCTGTATCCAACCAGAATCCATGAAAGGATCATTTTCAAAGGTTCCTCTGTAATTGATAACATAATCACATACAGTTAATGTTGATGAATCAAGATCACCGACACTTTTTACTGTTCCAAGGACCTTCCGTCTCCTAGATCCCAGTACCAATCATCATTTGCATCATACGCATACAAAGCTGTATAGTGACCATTTACCACAACTCCTTTGTCTGGTATGCCATTGCCATCCTTGTCAGATTTATTTTGGTGACCTGGAACTTGTGTTTTAGCATCTGCTACATTTGCAATATCTATACTTCCAACTAACAATACAACCCCTATGGCAAAAGCAATTGTTGCTTTCAGCACCATCTTAT
>JBOGRG010000189.1:0-1567 GCA_050749365.1 Nitrosopumilaceae archaeon | reverse complement strand
CTAAAAATTTCTTGTCTTGGGTTTTGATCTTGCCAATCACATTTACAGGTGAGTAAGGCTTGATCTCGCCTTTTTTTCCTATTGGAGTTGGTCCAAAAAAGAGACAGATTGCTTTGCCTTGTGGCCAATATGCAACATCCATTAAATCCACAAGCGATCTTGCATTTTCTTCTCCTACTTTAACTGGAGTTTCATTAGTGTAAATCTCCTCTCCCCACCTGTTTATGCCAACAGTGAGTGGTAGACAACCGAGAAATTCTTTGACAGTTTTTGGAGCCATTTTATCATCTAATTCCAAATCTACAGTCTTTATTTTTGGAAAATCTACTGTGATCTTGTGTATCACAGTCAAGCTAGTGATTTGAAATAAATATCCCTTCTGTAAAACTAGGAAACATGGACATTCACGTGTACGATACATATGTTGAGGCTAAGGACGGCCACACAATGCACTTTGATGTTATTACTGATGTCAAAGACCATCAAAAAGCAATTGAATATGCAAAACAATGGCTAAAGTCAATAGGTGAAGGCAACTCAAAGGTCACAACAGAAGAGTGCCAGTTTTGCCATACACAAGGCGCACCTGAGCCGATAGCGGAGCAAATACACAAAAATGGATACTTCATCCAAAAGATGGAAGGCTGTCCATAAAAACCATTTTTTAATTTTATATGCATGTGGCTGAATATCTGATATTGTAAGATGAAACCAAGCCCTTACAACAAACTAACCGTAGAAGGAGAGATCAAGACACAGTGGATATGTGGCTGTTTTGAGACAGTTGATGGGTTTTTCAAGTTCTGCCCTGAACACAATGACACCATAAGGAAAACAATCGAGGCTCAAATAGATGAGCTTGACATGACAATAGTAGTTGACGAGAAAAATTCTAGCTAATCTATAAAACAAGAATTGCAATAAACGCTGACACAAACACGATTGCTACAGTGTTTAACAATTTGATGACTGTATTTAGTGCAGGTCCTGCAGTGTCCTTGTATGGATCTCCTATCACATCTCCAACTATTGCTATCTTGTGCTCTTCGGTGCCTTTCTTTCCTTGAATCTCCATGTACTTTTTTGCGTTATCCCATGCGCCTCCAGTATTTGCTAGATGATAAGCCAAGAAAATTCCTGTGACAACTGCTCCCATTAGCAGTCCAGCTACAGCTGGGGGACCCAAAATTATTCCAAGTATTATTGGTGCTGCAATTGTTATTGTCGCAGATTTCCAAAGCTCACGTAGTGAAGCTACGGTTGCAACATCGACGCACTTTGCATAGTCTGGTTTTGATTTGCCTGCAAGAATTTCTGGATCATTTTTAAACTGTCGTCTGACCTCTTCGACCATCTTTGATGCTGCTCTTGAGACTGCGCCGATGAGCTGACTTGTAATAAAGAACGGCAACAAACCTCCAATTAGTAGTCCAATTATTATTGAAGGATTTGATAAACTGTAATCAAAAGTAACATGGAATATCTTTTCTGCTTCATACTGAAAGGCCTGAATCATTGCTAAAGCTGCAAGACCTGCACTTGCAATTGCAAAGCCTTTAGTGACTGC
>JBOGRG010000188.1:0-13739 GCA_050749365.1 Nitrosopumilaceae archaeon | reverse complement strand
TCAGCCTGTGGTGCGAGATAAAAAGCAAACACTAGTAATACTGCAATCCCGCCAAATATTCCACCAAAGAGAGCACTCGTCTTATCCAAGAATCTAAAAATATTGTGAGTTTATCTATAATCGTTACTAACCAATGATATTTTATAGTATAACCACCATGTTTTTGCTTCGTGTCATGTGATAATGCCTTTTTCATTCGTAGCTTTGTTCTTACTACACATTTATCGCATTTTGAGTCTGATCTGCCATGGAGTAAGTCCTGCCACGCCACATAAGTGCAGTACTGCTTTTTGCTTGCAAAATTCCACTTGCAAACCCGGCTACAATGATAAAGCTTCCAATGGGACCAAGCAGTGCATGACCAAGACTTAGACTTAATCCTTTTTTTGCCTCCAAAATTGCCGCAATGTAAAGCAGTGTAGTTGAAATGATGGAAACAACAAAAAGTACAGAAAATGATCCAGCCACATTTGCAAACGGTACTGCGTAAGCCAAAATGGGAAAGGGCATGAAAAGCAAAAAGAGGACGGCAAAAAATATCCCGACTGCAATCTTTTTGCTTTGCAAATAAAGCGGTATGATTAGTCTCTTAAGACCATTCCATAATGTAGGAAAATCGCGTGCCCACACTGCTTCGATAAAGTGTTCTCCACGGACCATCTTCATCTTAAAGCCTGATTCCTTTACTTTTTTGCCAAGAGCGCCGTCTTCTACAAGCTCACTTTTTACTCCTTCATGTGTTCCTATGGATTCATAGGTTTTTCTTCGAATTATGAAAAAGCTTCCAAAAAAGTAACCTGTTTTTTTTGACGGATCATTTACGCGCAATGCAGAAAATCTTGTATGCAAGAATGTAGAAAGCATGGGCAGAGTTATCCTAGTCCACCAGTCAAGACAAAGCATTCTTGGAATTACGGTAAGTGCATCAAGCCCATCACTTAGAAGATGTGAAACAGAAAGTGAGATCATTTTTTTGGAATGCTTGGTGTCTGCATCTGTAAAAAGCAAAAGTTCACCAGTAGCTCTTTTATATCCTTCAAAACAGGCCCAGTTCTTTCCTGTCCATTTTTCAGGCTTTGGATTTGCCGTTACATGAATTACTTTGGGATTTTTTTCTGCGTATTTTTTAATTATCTGACCTGTCTTGTCATCTGAGTGGTCGTCGACTGCAATTATTTCATAATTTTCATAATCTTGATCTACTAAAGATTTTAGACAATTTTCAATAAATTCTTCTTCGTTTCTTGCTGGCAAAATAACTGAGATCTTTGGTTTTGGATGAGGTCTTGCTTCAAACTTGTCTAAAAAAGGCGCATGATGAAATGAATTCCACATGGATTTTATCAATAGTATCCAAGTTATAGAAACTGCAATCAGAATCGCTGATAATATGTAGTTGAAGACATCAATAGCAAGCTCCATGAGATTACCTCTCTGCTTCTTGTTTTATGCTTTCAAGAGCCTGCTCGGTTCCACTTTGGATGTGCTTTTTTATCATCCCAGTAAACATGCCCATCATTCCTGATAATTTAATGTCCCAGATTGCTTCTAGACGAGTGCCGTGGTTTTCTGGAACGAGGTTGATTGTCTTTGTGCCGTTTATTATTCCCTTAGTAAATGTAGCCTGAATTTTTTCTTTAGGATAAAGCGTTACTGTCTGCATACATTTAGAATCCTTGAAGGCAATTGTGATCTCACGTGTTACAACATTGTTTTCTTTTGAGATGTTCCTTACTTCCTTTGTGCCCTTCCAGAACTTGGGTTCGCCATCAAGATCAGATACTATATTCCAAACTTTTTCTAAAGGCGTATTTATCAGAACTGAGGCCTGTATTTGCACCATATCGTGCAGTCTTTACAGTCTACATATTAGTCTTAATTTTAGAAATCAATTTTAATGTGCCAAAAAGACATCTCTTATGCCAAATATTACATATGATGATTTTGCCAAGCTTGATCTTCGAGTAGCTAAAATTATACAGACAGAAAAAATCCTAGGAAAATCCAAAATCATAAAAGGCATCATTGATCTTGGAGCAGAAAAGCGACACGTCATAATTGGCGGAGCAGAATATTACCAGCCAGAAGAACTGGTAGGAAAAACAGTAGTTGTAGTAGCAAACCTAGAACCAAGAAAAATTGCTGGAATTGAATCAAATGCCATGCTTTTGGCAGCAGATGTAAATGACAAACCCTTTTGGCTCACGGTAAACGAAGACGTGCCTCTTGGAACAAAAATAAAATAATTAATCAAACTCTAAGATTCTTAGTAATGGTACTTTCTGTGGTTATTATCTTGCCTCGATTAAGAATATTCTTTGGATCAAATTCATTTTTTATTTTGTTAAATACCGAATATGTATCGTTTCCATATTGTAATTTTACAAACTCTGATCTTGCAAGCCCATCGCCATGTTCGCCAGTTATGCATCCGCCAGTCTTTATCACTTGATAGAAAAACTCTTGCGAAATTTTTTTTATCAGACTCTTGTTTTTGCGTTTCAGAATTGGTCTTATGTGGAGGTTGCCATTTCCAGCATGTCCATAAAGAACAAATTTTATTCTATATTTTTTTGAGATTTTTTCAATTATATCGACGAGAGATACCAATTTCCCAACAGGAACGACAGCATCCTCTATTACGGTTGGCATGCTCTCCTTTGTGGTTATACTTCTCAGGCTGTATGAGAGGGCTGCATTTCTAAAGCCCCACCACTTTTTGACTTCGTCTTTTTTTGTTAATGTATTTATGATTCTTGAAGATGAGATGATTTTTTGCAAGTTAATTTTACTTTTTTTGACATCACTATCAAACTCGACAAATAACAAGTAATTTGCATATTTTGGAAATCTTGCTTTGATGTGTTTTATTATATTGTAATCAACAATCTCTAACGCTGATGGCTTTAGATTTACTATCTTTGCAGAATCAATTGCGGCTTGCCTTACAGTTTCATAAGCTAAGATTACAAGCAGCAGTTGTTTTGGTATGGGTAACGTCTTCAGCTTTGCAGAAACAATTACGCCCAATGTTCCTTCTGAACCTGCAATAATTTTTTGTAAATCTGATTTGCTTGCAATCTTGTCCACTCTGTAGCCGCATGAATTTTTTGAAACACTAGGAAATTTTTTGTACTCACTTGATTTGATTATTCTGAATACATTGTTGGCAAATTGTGAATTGGAAGGAAGCTGAACAATATTCCCATTTGAAGCTATGATTCTGATACCAAGTAGGTTGTCAATAGTGCTTCCATATTTCAAAGAGTGACTACCACTTGCATTTGTGGCAATCATTCCGCCAACGGTACAATATGGTCCAATAGAAGGGTTTGGTGGAAAGAATCTGCCTCTTTTTTCAAGTTCTTTGTCAAGGTTGCCCTTGAAGACTCCGCTGCCAGCTTCCACATAATTAGAGCCAATCTTGATTTTATCAAAATGCCTAAGATCAAGAATTATTCCATTTCCAAGTGCGCTCCCCACAAGTCCGGTTCCTGCTCCACGAGGAGTCACAGAAATCTTGCTTTTTGCTGCGTACTTTAAAATTTTAACAATGTCATGTTCATCTTTAGGAAAAACAACAACACGAGGTCTTAGAAGATAAGAGCTTGAATCCACGGAATACAGATCCAGCATCTGTTTGTCCCAAAATACTTGACCCTTTACTATTTTCTGAATATCACGTCCTATCTTTTTGGTTTCCACAACAACTCTTTACCTTTGACGCTTTAAAGTTTAGACTAAAGATCAACAGTAATTATTTGGTATCTTGACAAAGATTTAATTTAGCAAAATTGGTCTTTTGATATTATTGGAGTTTCTTGGAATAAACATTGATCAGCTCCTTGGTACTGGTGAAGAATCTAATCCTTTGATGTGGCTAGTATGGATTGTGCCAATAGTAATTTTTATGCTATATGGTCAAAGGATTCAGCTAAAAATCACGTCATCTGAACTTGCCAAGTCGTTAGAAAAGTTAAAGATATTCAAAGAAGAGACAAGCAAGGAACTAATTGAGTATATCAAGACAACACTAAAGCCTGCAACTGATCCGTCTCCAAAGATTGAAAGATTTTTTGAATACTTTACAATTATGCCTGTAGACATGGATCCAAACGGTATTGTGGCAAAAGTAAGACACATCATGCGCTCACGGGAAGACTATACAAGGCTTCAAGTCAAGTCACTTTCTCCACAAATAAGCACTCTTGAAGCAAGCAAGATCGAAACTATACTAGAGGCAGCTACGACACTGCATCTTCTTTACAAAATAGTACGACATATTTTCCTTACTGCAAAAAAACAAAACAACTTTCCACTCATTTTACCGTTGCAAATGATGATGCCATTTATCATGGAAGAAGCAGAAGCGCTCAAGACAGCAGTGTCTGCATTCAAGCAGGGCCAACCAATAGGTGATGGAATAGGTCCTATGGTAGTAGGAAAGATGATGCTTAGCACAGAAAAAAAGACCGCTGCATTTGAAACAGTATGGAGCGAATCAAACTATGAAGGAAGAAAGCTATATTTGATGAAAGCAGAAGGACCAGTGGCAACAGTAGGCAGGCCAGGTGACGCACTTGAAAAAATACTCTCAGAGAGCAAACCAGATATTATAGTCATGGTGGATGCTGCTCTGAAATTAGAAGGAGAAGAATCAGGCTCTGTTGCTCAAGGTTTTGGAGCAGCAATTGGTGGAATTGGTACGGATAGATTCCAAATAGAAGAGGTTGCAACAAAACACAAGATTCCAATCTATGCCATAGTAATAAAGCAGTCCATAAAGGATGCAATTGCGCTTATGAAAAAGGAGATTGCAGATTCTGCAGAAAAAGTCACATCACAAGTCCATGAAATAATAAAAGAAAACACAAAGGCAGGGCAGTCAGCACTTATCATAGGTGTAGGAAATACTCTGGGAGTTTCACAATGATATTCTCAAAGAAAAAAGAAATTATTACTGCATATTCAGTTGAGCAGTGTAATTCCTGCAACGCACTCTCAAAAAGAAAGTTCAAGGAAGGAGACTATGTTTTCAAAAATACGGATGCCTGCTCCTCATGTAAGGGTAAAATGTTAATTACTAAAATTTTTGGCGAAGTATCCTAAATTGTAGTGATTGTAATCCCATTTTCCTGAGGAATGAACGTATGTTCCGCCTGTGCAACCCTCTCGCCATTTGCCTCAACTAATACGGGATATGACCTTACTACCTTGCTTCTGACAAGTTTTTCTAAAAGATCTCTTGCTGTCTTTTCTTCCCATTCTGTAACAAGCCATCTTAACGCAAAGGGGAGCATGTTGAACTTTTCCCAGATATAATCAACAAGCTTGTCTACTTCTGGATCCTTTGTCCTTTTTCGTGACACAAGAGAGAAGATATTTCTTATCTTACCTTCTCGCACAAATCCAAGACCATCACGAGTGGTAACAAAAGGTTCACATGCATAAGCTTCAGTTGGCAAAAACGAAAAGGATCCTATAGACCATACATTTGGAATGGATTTTCCTGCATGTATGGTATATTGCTCAAGAGAATGACCACTCAGGTTTGATATTGGAATGCACCCCATCTGCTTTACCGTAGTTTCAATAGTCTTTCCAACATCACTTGACTTTGTTCCAGCTTTTATGATGGAGGTTGCATCTTTTAGCGCCGCTTCTGCAGCCTGTATGAGAAAATCAAACTTTGGATCATAACACACTGTTACTGCTGTATCGGCAATGTAGCCGTTTATCTGAACTCCAAGATCAATCTTTAGCAAATCAGATTCTTGTATTATTCTTTGATCATTTGGTTCTGCAGTATAGTGAGCTGCCACTTCATTTAGACTGGTGTTTACCGGGAAGGCACACTTGCCCCCCTTTTGGACTATCTCTTTTTCTATTGATTCGCAAATCTCAAACAAGCTAGAGCCAACATGATATTTTTTTCTGGCATTTTCTCTTACTTGCGCAGCAATCTTTCCTGCATTTAGATAGTCTTGGATTTGCATAGGCAGTTTAGATTTTGTATATTATTTAAAATCATCACATGTGAAGCTTAAATTGGGGAGCTCCAAACTGCTCTCATCTCGGGATCGTGGTCTAGCTTGGCATGATTCGGGTTTTGGGTACCTGAGGTCGTCGGTTCAAATCCGGCCGATCCCACTTTTGTTTAGAAAATAATATATGCTTTAACAATTAGTTGTCTATAACCTGTCTTGCAAGATCTGTGCCTTCAACCATCACTCTGAGTTTCTCAAAGGCAACAGATCTCGATCTAGTTCTAAGACCACAGTCGGGATTGACATAAATTTTGCTAGGATCCCCAAGTGCCTTTGCAGAGTATAGTATTCTATCTCGCACAAGCTTTGGAGTCTCTATCTTGTCCACATGTACATCAGTGACACCAATACCAATCTCGCCCTTGAATCCATATTCTTTGAATAGTTTAAGCACATGGTATCCCTTTCTTTCTTTGTCATTGACTCCTAAATTCCACGAATCTCGGTTTGCAAATTCTAGTGTATACTGTTGAGCTTTTATCTCAGGCATCTGTGGTGCCAAAGCCTCGTAGTCATTTCCTGAAAAACACGCATGCACAACAACTTTTGCATTTATTCCCTTGACAGATTCATTTACCGATTCGCGAAAAATTTCCATCTCAGATGGATGTGTGGTAGCTGCAGGTTCGTCTATCTGAATAATTTTAGCACCCATATTTACTAAATCCTGTACTAGAGGCCTGACAACCTTTTTTGCTAATGCGAGAACTAGATCCTCTTTTGACTTGTAATATTCATTATATGACCAGTCAGCTAGGGTATAGGCGCCTGTCACGGGCACCTTGACATCATGTTTAGCATTTTCTTTTATGAATCTGAATTCCTCTCCATGGAAATTTTGTTGATAAGCAATTTCTCTTGTAACCCGTGCCTTGTTATAGTATTTGTTGTCCCACGATCTTATACGTCCTGCAAACTCAAATCCTTTGATGTATCTTACAGGCTCTTCATACATCTCAACACGTCTTACCTCGCCATCATAAACTATGTCAAGTCCAAGATCCTCAAGTGTCTTTATGTTCAATAAGGCAGCATCGTTTCTAGCCTTTGCCTTGTCCTCTTTTGATATGTCAGGATTTTTTACAACGTTTAAAAGCCATGAAGGTTTTTTCAGGCTGCCTATTTCTTGAGTTGGAAAATACTTATGCACTTTTTACTCCTCTTGCAATCTCGCCAAGCCTCAATATCTTTCTAACTGCAAAATCTTTTGGTAGATACTGCAAGTCAAAATTTGTTGTAACAAACACTTCGTGAGGCTTTGTATTTGATATTATCTTGTTTAACTCCACAATGCATTCCTCTCTGTCTTCAAGCTTGGTGTTATAGGAATTTATCATACCTACTGCAAGTGATTTTCCAGAAAAACTGTGCTTTTTAATTGAAGATGTAGGAGTAGATGTAATGTCAAACCCAAGGCCAGAAACAGGCAAATCCAAAAGCTTCTCTATTTTCTTTGAGACATCTCCAAAGTAAAGGTGAAGAATTGTCTTTACCTTCAGACCCCGTGTAATTATATTCAATGCATCTTTTATGGTATCAAAATCAACTTTGATGTTGTATGCAATAGATGGTGCAACAAGCTGGATCAAGCCAAACCCAGATTTTACCAGAGTATCTATTTCCTTGCGGAGTATTTTTGCTATCGCAATAGCAAGCTCGTCTTTTTTCTTGTATTTTGTACTAAGATGTACATCTGCAAACGTATACGGCTCTGCAATGCAAACCGCCCTATTCTTTGGTAGTAAAGAAACTGCCAAGTTTGATTTTATAACATTTCCAGCATCATCAATGGCCCCATCAAAAGAAAGCCTCCTATAGAAAGTGTTTGTCTCATAAACTCGGTTCAACGCACCAAGCTTGACTGATTTTAATTTAGAAAAGGGCCTGAAGATATCATCCCAGTCTAAAAGTGGATCACAAACATATCCAAGTTTTGCCTTTTTCTGGACTGCTACGTACTCTTTTTTTCCCTTTAGATAGAGGGATGAAAGATTTTTTCCATTTTTGCGAGTAGCCTCAATAAGCTCCTCAGATCGTGGATAAATCCCAACAGTATAAGACGAGATCAAACTATAACTTCTTTAGAGTCTCTAGTGCCCCTTTAAAATCATTTGGAGAGCTTATGAGAACATTGTCTGCAATTTTGTAAGCCTCTTTTATGAAACGAATAGCATCTGTCTTGTAGCTTGACCAGTTAAGGTTTAATATCTTTGCAGATCTTTCATTTTTTTCAGATGGCAACATTATGCAAGGAATTATTCTAAATCCATGAGGTTTTAATTTGTCCACTATTCTTGTTATCTGATCAAGTGAACTAACAACCTGAGTTACAAATCCTCGTGGCTCCGCTTCAATTTTTTTATGAATTTTATTAAAGTTTGGATTACTAGGCAAGGAAAGAAAAAGATCTATTTTTTTCCCAAAGCCCTGTTCGTTGAATTGCTTTACGACCTCACTTGGGACAAGCTTGGAATCTTTTGGTCCTGCTGGAGGGGGATCCCCCTTTAGGATCAGAACGCCGTTTAACCGAAGCAATATTGCATCACAAATTGATTGGGTAAGAGAGGTAAGATTTCTGTCCCTTACGCGTACACTTGCAGAAAGCTCAATTCCATCATTAGAATTTCTGATCAAAGCCCCTATTGTGATAGGAGAAATTCTAGGTATCCCAAGTACAGAATCTGTAACATGAATGCTGTTGCAAACGTTACGAATCTCAAAGGCTCTATTCTTAAGGCGGTTTACAGAGTCTTGTAGTTCCTTATGAGACAGCACAGTGTCCCGTATTACCTTTGGAGGATTCAGCTCGTATGTGATAGTCATAGAAGATTTTCTAGATTACTTGATTATAACCTTTGAACGGCAACAATCAATAACAATCCTACCAAAACCGTATGTTATAAAATGAAAATAGAAGAGATCAAAAAAGCACTGTCTAGCAAAATCTCCCCAAGGATAAAACAAAATGGACAGACAAAGAAGCTTGCCGCAGTACTGGTAGTGATTTACGATTCAGAACCTCATATAATAATGACAGAACGACCCAAAACTATGAATCTACATGCAGGTGAGATCTCCTTTCCTGGCGGAATGTGGAAAAAAGATGATGCTGATCTTCTAGCAACTGCTCTGCGAGAAACAAAAGAAGAGATTGATCTTGATATATCACGACAAGACGTCATAGGTCAGCTCGAGCCCGTCACTACTCTGAATTCAGGTTTTACAATAACGCCATTTGTTGCCATTCTATCAGAGATATTGCAGCTTAGACCAAATTCTGAAATAGAAGAAATCCTACGCATTCCACTGTTTCCACTCTTCAATACACTACAAGACGATCTTGACCCATCACACAAATCAATTCAAGAGATGTATACTTTCAGATATCAAAATAAACTAGTCTGGGGCGCATCGGCAAGAATTCTAAAACAAATGATAAACCGTTTGTCAAAAAGTGGAATGATGTGAGAAGTCAAACATTATCTTTGTTGTTATTGTATGAGATTTGAGATTCATTTAAAAAGAGCTCAAGTTTTTCCCACTTTCATGGCTGCTCACAAGTCAACTCCAAGAAAGGTTAGGCTGATGAAAAAACTAAAACAGAATTCAGCTGTGCCCGCATGGATTATACTCAAGACAAAAAGAACAGTACGAACAAACCCAAAGAGTAGACATTGGCGAAGAACAGATGTGGGGGTTGGATAATTGTCTCAGGAACAAGTTGAACGAGTTTATACCATAAATTTAGGAAAGGTAGTGCTTTCTCCAAATAACAGGAGAGCCAAAAGGGCAATTAACATGATAAGAGAATTTGCTGCACGTCACATGAAGTCTGAAAATATTAAGATTGAAGAAGATGTGAGCCACTTAGTTTGGTCAAGAGGAATAAGACACCCGCCACGAAAGATAAGAGTCAAATTAACAAAGGATGAAGATGGTAGTGTCTTAATTTCAAAATATCAAGAAGAGACAAAGGCTAAGAAAGAAGAAATTGTTGAAGAAAAGCCAAAGGCTCAAATCGAAACAACAGAGGAAAAACCTGTAGAAAAAAAGGAAGAGAAAGTGGAAGCAAAACCTGATAAGCTAGCCAAAGAAAAATCAGAGAAACCAAAGCCAGAAACTAAACCGCAAAAATTAAAAAAAGAAGAAAAGAAATCTGATGAAATCAAAGAAAAACCCAAGACTAAGTCTTATACAAAATCAAAGAAAAAGTAAATTTTATTCTAGCTGATTTAAATCAAGATCTAATTTTATGCTACAGTCAGGATCATCCCAGTCCAAAGTATTTTGTTCTGAAATGAAACCTAACGGATCATATCTGTCAAATCGTGTCTCCCCATTTACAGATGTTAGCAATATGACTTTGGAATTTTCTGCAGCTACAACAGAAAGACTGACACGCGTGCTGTCGTCATTGAAGATTCCACTGATGGTATTGACCATAGAATTCAACACTCCAACAGAAACCTTGTTTCCTCCCATTACATACAGCATCGCACTTTTGACGCTGTTTGGAGGAGCGTCCTCATAAAGCATCTTAATGGAATCCCTAAGGGAAGTTTGCACATCCATTGCATCTTTACTTGTGGAAAGTATGTTTGTTTCACATGGAACGGAAGATGATTTTAATGAAGAAACCACTTCAAGAAGGGAAGCATTTGTTATATTATTACACAAATCAGGTGTAAGATCTGGGTTGCTATCAAGAAGCGCGTCATTGTCAACTATTATAGTACAGTCAGAATTTGCTTTGAGTCTCTTCAAGGAAACCCCAGAAAAGAATATTCTATCTTTTTCAAACTTAAATGGCATTATACCAAAGGAAAGCACATTCTTTCCAAGGTCTTTGCCAATCTGTGAAACAATTGGTGCCAAGGCTGCACCAGACTTGCCTGCAAGATTGGCTAGTATGATTACGGTGGAATAATTTGCAAGTTTCTCTTTAAGGCCCTCAAAGGCGCTAAATGAGGCTCCCCTGATAAGATATGCAGAGGGGTTTAGAACAGGATTTGTGTTTATCAGAATCTTGGAACAATCAGAGTTTAGGTCCTTTGAATCATGGCTTATTAAAAGACACTCAGAACCCAGCTTTTCTTTGGCTTTTATTGCAAGTTTGCATCCAGCACCACCAAGTCCAATTATAATGACAGGTTCTTGCATCTCAAATTCCATGACTCTCTTTTGCTTGCCAAGTAGGTTAAAAAACTTTATTGATTAGTTTTGATCCAAGCTTGGATCTAAAAACTTTTAGCTTAGAGTTTTACCATAAAGACCATGATGAGTGGCCTTTGTGATCTCAACTTTGATCTTTTGTCCTAACTTTACTTCTTCTTCAACTACCACAGGCTTGTAAGCAAAGTTTCTTCCTTTGATCATGCTATCTGCGGTCTCATCAAATAAAACATCACCACTCCAGCCAATCCATTCCTTATTTCTCTCATAGGCAATCTTTTTTGCTAATTCAAAGACGATCTTGCTTCGTCTTTTCACCTCTGACACATCAAGCAGATTCATTGTGGCAGCTTTTGTGCCTGGCCTTGCGCTATATCTTGAGAGGTTTATCACATCCGGCCTAGTCTCTCTTATGAGATCTATCGTCTCTGCAAAATCCTCCTCGCTTTCAGAAGGAAATCCTACAATAATGTCAGTGGAAATTGTAAATCTTTCAAACTTTTTTCGGAATATTTCGCTTGTATCCCTGAATACATTGGCAGTATGACCGCGCCTCATATCTTTTAAGACATTATTGCTTCCACCCTGAACTGGAATGTGAAGGAACTTGAAGACTTTACTGTTTTCAAATGACTTCAATAGACCATTACGAATTCTTGGCATATACATGGGGTTCATCATGCCCACTCGAATCATAAAGTCGCGCTCTATCTCACCAACCGCATTTATCAAGCTTGGCAGTTCTGTTCCTATGTCAAAGCCATAACAGCCGTTGTCTGTTGAAGAAAGCCAGATTTCCTTGCAGCCATCGTCTATGTCGTGCTTTACCTGACGTACTATGTCTCCAATTCTGTAACTATGTAACTCTCCTTTGGACAGTTTAGTCTGGCAAAAGGTACACTCACTCATGCAACCACTTGCAATCTCAATTATTCCTATCATTGGATTTAACCTAACTTTTGGAAGACCAACTTTAGGCAAGTCAGAATCTGCAAGTTCGATTCTTTTTTTTCCTTGTAGAGTAAAGTTAATGATATCAAGAGTTTTTCCTAAAGAATTTGGCCCAAGTAGACTTGCGTTTGAGCCGAACTTTTCAACTGTAGATTTTTCAGCCTTTGGCAGACATCCAGCTACCACAAGCGGTTTTGATTTCAGCTTTTTTATTCTATGTATCATCTTGTTTGCAGTTGCGTCTTTGACAGAACAAGTAACAATGAGATTCAAGTCAGAGTCAGATGAGCTTTGAGCAAGAGTATGACCGCCGTTTAAAATAAGACCAGAAATCATTTCCGAGTCTGCAAAGCTTGCAGAACAACCATATGCTTCGACCCAGATCTTTGCCATTTTTATCCCAAAAGCGCCTTTACTTCTTTTTCGCTTAACAATCCCTTTGAGATGACAAGTTGTCTAATAGTCTTGCCTGTCTTCAAAGATTCCTTGTATAGTTCTGCAGATCTTTGATATCCAAGCTTTGGCGAAAGCAGTGTAACTATTACAGGGCTATTTTCTATGTATTGGCGAAGCTTTTGTTTATTTGCAGACAAACCATCGATCAAGTTATGCGAAAATATTGGAACAAAATTTCTTAGCATGTCGGTTGATTCTAAAACACACTTTAGCATTGCTGGAAGCATTACGTTAAGCTCAAACTGTCCTGCCTGAGCCGCAAGTGCCACCACAGCGTCATTTCCTATTATGTTAAAACAAATCATGTTCATACATTCTGCAAGAGATGGATTGACTTTGCCTGGCATTATTGAAGAGCCTGCATGAACTGCAGGAATGCCAAGCTCAGCGAATCCTGCAACAGGACCAGATGCCATCAACCTGACGTCGTTTGAGATCCTACCTAATTCCACCGCCAAGTTTCTAAGTGCAGAAGATACGTTTGCCACAGCAAACTTGCTTTGCAGAGAATACTGCATGTCTTGTTGAGGCTTTAATGGCAGTTTTGAAATTCTTGCAAGTTCTGATATTGAAATACTTCTATAATTTTTAGGCGTGTTTGCTCCTGTTCCAACAGCAGTGCCTCCAAGTGCAATAAATTCAAGATCTTTTCTTGCTGCAACTATTGCATCACGAGCTTTTGCAACCGATGTGGCATAAGCAGAAAATTCTCCTCCCAAGCTGACTGGTAGTGCATCCATGAGATGTGTTCTTCCTATTTTCTGAAAACCAGAAAATTCTTTTGCTTTTTTACTCAAAGATTTTACCAAATCATCAAGAGCTGGAATTACCTGTTTTAAGTTAAATAAAATAGAAACATGCATTGCTGTTGGGAACGTATCGTTACTTGATTGAGACATGTTCACGTGATCATTTGGATGAATTATTTCGTATTTTCCTTTTTTGTGCCCTAAAATCTCAAGGGCTACATTTGCAATGACCTCGTTTACATTCATGTTAAATGCAGTTCCAGCACCAGAGTTTATCTCTTCTATAACAAATTGATCAAGAAACTTTCCAGACAAGATTTGATCACATGCTTTTACAATTGCATTTCCTCGTTTTTTATCAAGT
>JBOGRG010000187.1:0-1142 GCA_050749365.1 Nitrosopumilaceae archaeon | reverse complement strand
ATGATGTATTTTCGGTGCATGATTATACCATAGATTTATTGTTAGTTCCTTCTAGTGTCCAACTTTGACCGCCATCGCTACTTTTGTAAACACTCGCAGCAATTCCACCTAATGGTGCTTTTTGCATTCCTATGGCATAAACATCACCTGATCTGCCAGGAGCAAAATTAAACAAAGCCTCTGCTTGAGGAATCTGCCCCTGAGTCTTAATCCAAGTACTACCACCATCAGTTGATTTCACTATGTATCCATTGCCCTGTTGCGGACTTGCAAATGCATATACAGTATTTCCATCTGTGAATCCAACTCCCAAAACAGCACCATTGACTACGTCTACAACATTCCAATTCTTTCCTTGATCGTTACTTGAAAATAATCCTGAAACGGTTCCTGCAAACACGATGTTTTTATCCAAAGGATGGGCAGCAAGAGAAATTATACGATCTGGAATACTAGCTGTGTTCCAAGTTCTGCCCCCATCATTGGTCACATACAGACTAGTGCCACCTCCAGGCGATCCATAAATTATGTTTTCATCCGCTGGACTTGCGGTCATTGCATGAAAATCAACTGGAGGATCTGTAACATAAGAAATTGTCCGCCATGTGATTCCTCCATCTATGCTCTTTCTAAATCCAAGATTACCATTCATTGCTGGCGGATGACCACTTGAATACATTACACCTTCTCTTGCCTGACTTGTGGTGAAACCCATCAAGTCGCTCGTATCAGAACCCACCAGAGCCCATCCTGTACCACTACTTTTCTTGAACAAGCCGTTGTGAGTTGCAAGATATAACGAGTCGTCGCTTCCAGAAAGAAAGACGCCAACACCATGTACATCCATCCATGGCCCAAGGAGAAAATCACTGTTGTCGGTAGTTGTTCCGTTATTGTTAGAATTTGTGAAATAAGCTATTATGATTCCAGCTGCTATTACTGCAATGCCAATAGTAATCACCATATTTTTTTTACTTTTACCTTTTGATAATTTAGCTTGACTATACTTTTTTCCCATACAAATTCATCTATTACGTAAGAGTCGTTTTATCTACCTGTATTAATTACTAGTAGTTTACAATTGTAAAGTACGATCTTTTTCTATCTGTAGATCATCTTCTCTATTAGATACAGTCTACAAT
>JBOGRG010000186.1:0-11715 GCA_050749365.1 Nitrosopumilaceae archaeon | reverse complement strand
GTCTAGCTTTTTTGCAAGCTGGGCTGTAACAGTTTCAGCAATCTGTGCGCACTGGTCAAAAGTCTTGCCGTTCTTGTACGCTTTGGTTCTGATATCGCAGCTATCCATTATAATGAATTTATTATTGGAGCAATAAAAAGCTCGTTGTCACAAAACAGAGATCCGGAAACGCGAAACATCGTCCAAAGCATATCGCATTTTTGGGTTAATACATATTTCTGGCATTTATCTGGCTGGTATACCATTGAATTTAATAGAGCATAACGATTCAGAATTGATAATGGGGCTGTTTAAGAAAAAAACAAACGAAACAAAATGTAAAGAGTGTGGTATGGAACTACATGAACCAGAATGACTAGAAAGGCATATGAAAAAAGCTCACAGCCGACCGTCGCAGAGAAATTTCGATCAACCAAGTGGCGGTGGAGGAATGTGGTAAGCTTGAACGAAGCCGAATCTGGCACAGACGAGATGTGGAGACAGAAACTTACTCCAGAGCAGTATGAAGTCTGTCAAAATAAAGGCACGGAAAGACCTTTCTCAGGAGAATACAATGACTGTAAAGAAAAAGGAGTTTACAAATGCGTTTGTTGTGGCAATGAATTGTTCAGCTCTGATACAAAGTTTGATTCAGGTACAGGCTGGCCAAGCTTCTGGGCTCCAATCAAAGGAGAGAACGTGAAAAACGAGATTGACAAAAGCTATGGCATGTTAAGGGTAGAGGTGATGTGCGACAAGTGTGGTGCGCATCTTGGTCATGTGTTTGAGGATGGACCAAAACCAACCAATCTTAGGTATTGTATTAACTCTGTTGCGCTCAAACTAGACAAAAAGAGTTGAGAGTATTTTGAATTACTCTTAAATTCTACACACCTCAGTATTTCTTACTTGGCAAACTGGAAACGGTTGGGAAATGTAGTTTTATGGTTCAGCTTGATCAGCCTTGGGACTTTTGTCTTCCTAAATCTGGACTTGGCAGATCGTAGAAGAGATCTTTATCTGCTCTTTGCCCTGTCTTTGGCACTTTTCATTTCCGGATGGGTAGGACTTTTCAGATATTCACGAATATGGAATTTATTAAACTAAAATTTTTATTCAAAAACTATGAATTCAGCTAAGTGAGGTGCCACACTGGTTACAAAACTTTGAGCCCTCTGTAGGAATATTTCCACAGCTTGGGCATTTTATCTGAAACTTAAAACCGCATATTGCACAAAACTTTGAGCCCTTTACATTAGCGGTTTGGCAGTCTGGACAGATATCTGCTTCATCTTGAGCAGCTACTATTTCATCTGGTCGGCTTAGAGTTGCTTCTTTTGATGGTGAAGTGGCAACTATAGCAGGTTCTTTTTGTGGTGCAATTTGCTGTGGCATGTTTCTATTCCTTCCAAGGAGCTTGCCATAGCATTTACTGCATATTTTGCCATCTATCTTCCACTCTTTTTTTGGTGTATACCCAGTATAGCCTGACTTTTTTTTGCACAAAGCACAATATACAACTGTAAGTTTTACTTCTTCTTTATCTTGACCAAACAATTTCTTGACTAATTTCATTCTAAGATCAATAAACTCTTCATATATTTAACATCTAATTTTTAGATTGGAAGTTTTATTGATCGCATCCTACAACCACAGATTCATTCGTAAATTTGTTCTGTGTTTAGGTATTTATCGTACGGAATGATTTAGAAAATATATTGTCACGTTTCATCATTTTTACGTCGTGTGCGTAGTTTTTTTGCAGTCTCCTTGGTAGACAAGGTTTGATTATATTTTTGGACATAATCTAACATTGCGTCTTCAAGCGCATTTTTGATATCGCCTTTTTTGAGACCCTTTGTGTTATAAACAGCATCACGAAATTTGGTTAGAATTTTGTCGTCAATTGTTGTAGTAATCTTGGCCACGTTAATTCCAACTATCATCAAGAATTGAAATACAAGTACATTGCATATATTGTAGCAGATAGTAATTTTTTATTCACACGTCTTTACTATCCTACATCCTGCCTATGTATACAAACAATAGCTGCGTCTACATAAAGGCGAGGCTGCTCACTAGTTGACACTTTAATTTCGCCCAAAACTGCTATGCGACCATTCTTAAAACGAGGAGTTTCTTTCATCTTGCATGTTACTCCCGTATTCTCGCTGATGACATAGAATGGGAACTCTTTTTCGTTACTAATTTCCAAATTTCCGTACACAACTACGTGTGAATAATCAGCACTCCCTGGAGCAATTTTTCTATTATTCCAGTTGTCCCTAAATTCTTCAACTGCGTAATGACGTTTTACTGCAAGAAGTAGCTTTGCTGCTATCTCATTACGCTCATGAGTATCACTAAGTTTACCCAAAGATTCAAGTTCGATATTTTTTGATCCAGCTTTTGGGGTTGCAAAATCCTTCCCAACAATTTTGCTATATTTTTTGTTGCTAGCTATTCTTGAAAATGTATCATTGTCAAACATTATTGGGTAATAATCACTCGGATTAGGTTTTGGAGCATGTTTTGGTCGACTTGGCATAAATTTCTGAGCAATACTTAGCATTGACATCAATCACAAGCCAAGATGGGTTAATAACTTTTCAGTCCGCTTGCTTACAAGTTTTTTAGTAACCGAACTGATTCACAAATGAAGATGGCAGTTAACCTAAGCAAGCGTTCTAAGATCGTTCTAGTTGTAGTACCTGTGATTGTAGCTGCATCACTGATTGGAGTCTTTGCATTTTACTACATGGAAAATATTGCAGCCGAAACACAAATCACAGAATTGTATCGTGACATATTAAAACGCGAGCCAGATCATGCTGGCTTGAGTTACTACAAAGATCAAATCATTAAGAATGAAAAATCATTGCAATGGGTTGAACAAGACATAAGAAATTCGCCAGAAGCAATTACCTTAAGAATAGCAGAACTATACCGTGACATATTAAAACGCGAAGCGGATCCTGAAGGAATGAGATACTATCATCAAGAAGTCACCCAAAACGGAAAATCATTACAATGGGTAGAGGACACATTAAGAAATTCTCCAGAAGCAAAATTAATGATTGAAATGAAAACTGTAGATGAATTGGGTGATGAAACTAAAAGAATCGTAGATGATCTGTATAGGGAAGTACTTGATAGACCTGTAGATAGGGAAGGTTTAGAATATTTTGGCTCATTGTTGGAGAGTGGGAAAATTACTGTAGAAGATATACGAAAGGCGCTTTTGGAATCAGATGAATACAAGGCCATGAATTAGAAGATGTTACAACCAAATTCTATTTCAGCCGGTCTTTACTACTTACTTTTCCCCAACTTATCTTGTTCCATATTCTTTCATGGAAATAATAAATTATTGTAGCTGAAACATTAAACACTATCGTTATTGTGGCAGTCTGATCAATACTTCCTGTAAAATACCAAGATATTGCTGCTAAAAGTGCAGTTATTATGCCCGGTAAGTTATTGTTTTTACTAAAGATCTTTTCCAGCTTGCCATTTCTAGTTACTATCCAAAAATAGTGTATATGAATAAGACTTGTGTTTTTACTATTTATCTATAAAAAATTGAATTTAATGGTGTGAATGTCCACGCCACAAAGTTCGTCACCTCTTGCGCACAGAAGTCTGGTGTTTTGCTAGTTTTTGGCTTCTTTTACCTCGAAAGCATCAAGAAACTCTTCAGGCTCTGCTGACTTGTTTTGTTTCAGCCACTCGCCCATCTGTTTTATGACTTCGGCCCTAGTAAATCTGCCATCTTTTGTAACAAAATATTCTTTTTTTGATTCTCTGAATTTTTTATAATCCATGCCCTTCATTGTTTTTCTAGATGTAACGTTCTATTTTAAATCCTGCTCTTTAATTTCTATCAAACTGATAACTAATCGAGATTTATGCCATACAAATTTGTATATATACATATATGTATATATACAATGGATTTCTACCTATAGGTAGAAATGAATCGAGGACTTGTTTTACAGAAGCGGATAGCTGGAAGACACACTACACCATCACACATGCCTCGCCTTGATACCATCCAGATGGTAGAAGAGATAATATCTAAAGAAAAGGAATTTGGTTCTAAAAACAAGCTCTGGAGAACACTACCAAAACAGGTACAGTACAAGACTCTTACTACAATTTTGGATTATCTAGAAAAATCAAACAAGATAATGTATGACAAAAATGGTGCCATACTGTGGATATTTGCAGACAATCCAAAACTAAAGAAGCTACACAAAGCATCAACGGTTCTCAGATAAACTAGTAGCCAAACCTTTTTTCGTATTCCTTGTGGTCAAAGACATCTAAAATATTACAAACTTTTTCTGATTTTGTACCATAAATAGTGTATATCAATCGCCAGCCAGACCTTAGCTTGTAGCGAAATAAAGTATGAATCTGATGTTCTTTGATATATTTTCGTGGCCAGCGATCTCGTGGAACTTTGTCTCCTCTTGTATAATCTTTCTTTAGTAGATCTAATGCTTCATCGATTTCTATGTACCTTTCACTTTGATTATCTAATGAATTGAAAAATTCCATGAATGCAGGTGCGCCACGTATGGATATTTTTTCTTTCAAAATGGTTGACTGTGAATTAATGAAATCATTAATTAATAAAACATGGGTATATTGTAATAAGAATATATGGGAAAAAGATATTAAAAATGATGCAGGAAATATTGCAAGGGACGTCTCACAGGTAGGTCATTGGGGAAACGGAGATTATCAAATTGATCTGCGAAGTCCTGAAAATATAGGATATCTTGTTTCATTGATAAGACAGTCCTACGAAAAAAACTGAATTCAAGAAGAGAAACTATGGTTATTCAGGAAGGAGTGGCCTAAAGTTTTACTGTAAATCTATTATCTTGTGTAGGTTCCATTTTCAACTTAGGGGGGTTGCGTTCGGCCCACGCACCTTTGTTGTTATTAATAAGCCAAATGCCAATATCTTTACTAATCAACTCCCTACATTCGTCACTCCAAAAAGATGGTTTGTCAATGTTTACTTCAATATCTTTTGCCTCACCATCTAAGTTTAGAATTACATTTTTCCAATATTTTTTAAAATACTTGTCTCGATCTTCTATGCTGATCTTGAAGCCATACCACCCACCAGTTTTGTTGTATTGTCCATTATTCCACGCAGTAACCATCATATCATTTCTACTACTAACTATGTTATTTTCTTATCTAAAAATTATCCAAACTTTACTTTCATGTGGAGGTATATCAGATTTTGTATTTCTTCATCGCTTAACGCAACAGGTTCGCCATTATAATTATCCTCTTTCTCTGTCAGAAATTCCATAAAATACGTTTGGTCGAATTGGTTTTAATCAATATTCCTACTTATGACAATCACATTGGCAAGAAGTAATAATGCACCTATGTTTTTTACAGTCAAGACAACGTTTACTCCTACCTGTTTTCATTCTTAGTTCTTCAATTCGTCTTGCTTTTTCACTCATGAAAAATAGAATAAATCAGATTTCAAAAGTGTTCTGGTTTCCTTTCAGAGTCATTTAACAACCATACTTTTTGACCCAGTCTTCAGAAGCAAATACAGTTACTGAACAAAATCTCTTATCAATGGTTGCAAGACCATATTCCAGAAGTTCAGAGTTTAGTAGTACATCCCCACAATAGACCTTGGCAACAGTTCTACCGTACTGATCTTGTGGCTGTCCTCCATCCACAATAACTCGTGCAATCGATCCTAGGGGACAGAGATTGGTTGTAAACTCTTTTGCTTCAACGCCTCCATCCTGATTTAATTCAGGAGTGGATGTTAATGACAATCGGATACGTACATGAGCAATCTCAACTGTGTCTCCGTCAATTACGTCAGTAATATGACCTGTGAAAGTTTCGATAACAGAGGAATTAGAACCATTATCTTCTGATGAATTGTAAATTGCAAGAAGGA
Organism: Nitrosopumilaceae archaeon; assembly: GCA_050749365.1. GTDB lineage: Archaea > Thermoproteota > Nitrososphaeria > Nitrososphaerales > Nitrosopumilaceae > JBBDNF01. The sequence continues at coordinate 5,783 of JBOGRG010000186.1, read as the reverse complement.
TTACAGCTGTAAGAAAACCAATTACAATAATGATTCCAATTACCAGAGGATTCACAACATCAATACTTTGATCATTATCTTAAACAATTTCCAACAAATCATATCACGTCATAATTATGGTAATAACGCAGATTTTTACTCGTAAATTGGGGGAATTCCCTTTTTATTGATGATCAATCAGGAGAGGATATCATGTGAAGTAGGAAGGGGCAAACTAATATTGGGATCCCACAATGCAGGAAATATTGCGAAAAAGTAATATCAATTATTATGCAATGTAGTAGAGGGGGTAATAAAAATATCATTTCATGGCGTGAACGCTTGCATCTTAGAAGACAGCAACTTAATCTTACTTTAGAACATTATGACTGGATTGAAAAATACATAGAGCAATATTGTGCAGAAGCAGACATGCAGTGCAGAGAAATTGATCCAAACAAGGCAGTAGACCTTATTATAGATGAAATGAATAACGCAGAATTTGACCAGTTTACTAAGGGAGTAATTGATAAAGTCACTAAGAGACTAAAAAAGAAACGCAAGAAAGTAAATGAAATGTTACAAGAAGAGGCTGAAGAAAAGGAATTAGAAAAGGAGATTGAAGCATAATATTGATTATCAATTATAAGATCCATGATCTATAGTATCAGGTATATGGATAACATGGCTGGATTAAAGAATCAAAATGGAACTATTACCGCATAAATGCAATTGCAAGTGTGATTGCCCTGTCGAAATCATGGCTGCAGGGGTATCGATTTGTAGCAAATGCAGGCAAAACCAGCACTTGGGAAGTAATGTAAAATGAAAGAGAAGAAAAAGCATTGAGGCAACATCATACGATTGAGATATTCTCTGTAAATTGCTCTCTTTGCAAACACGTAACAGACACTATCGAAATAGGCAAATGCGAAGGCTGTAACCAGATTGTTTACGATGTAAATAACATGACTGAAGCGATTAAGGTAAAAGTGAAAAATTATGGTGTTATAGCAGTTCCTACTACCATTATTGATGGCAAAATCAAGATCGTAGGCATTCCTAGCTTTCCTTGGATTTGTGGAGAAGATTTGTACAAAAAATTGGAAAAAGAATACCCGTTGAGGAAAGAGTAACATGCAAATGAAATGTGCAATTTGTGGATGCTCTCCTGAGGATTGCAAGAGAAGTAAATCTAATGAAGAATGCCCAAATTGTACATTAGATGAATGTTGTTGCGTGATATCGATCAATAGTTAATCATGATCTTGTTTTACTGATCTTAACCTTTACGACCTACAGCATATTTTCAAGCGTAAAGAGGGGTAAATCATTTTTACTCTTTGTCTATAAATTCATCAACTGTAGGTGGCTCTGGGCTCAATCCTTTCCTCTTTCGAATTTCTGCCATGATAGTAGATAATACAGAGTTTGGAACTGGCGTCCAAGCTTTAAAGTGAGTGTTCCACATTGCTTTTCCAGCTGTCTGACCACGCATCACTTCGGAAAGATCAAAAGTCTCAGAAGCTGGGATCTCGCCAGTAAGAATGTGGACTACGCCCTTTTGTTCCATGTTTAACACTTTGCCTCTTTTGCTTGATATGACTCCTGCAACGTTTCCAATCAATTCCTGTGGAACTCTAACCTCAATTCCAAGTGTTGGTTCTAAAAGTACGGGTTGCGCTGAAAGCATCACACCCATGCAGGCACGCCTTGATGCAGGACCAAGCTGTGACAGACCCCTATGTGCGGGATCTTCATGAGGAACAAAGTGGTGGAAGACAAACTTGCATCCTCTTACCTGCTCTCTTGTAAGCGGTCCTTCCTTCACGGTATCTTCAAAACCAGATAAAATAGAATCAGTTGATTCCTGAATAAACTGTACACCCTTTGTACCATCTACCATTACGTTTCCTCGTGGGTCAAACCGCATGACTCGCTTTGCCTCATCACGATCCCAGCCGGCGTTTCTTAAAATTTCTGCAACATCTTTTGTGTCCTTGTACTCGTTTAGCGTGCCATTTCTAATCATTTCAGCGATTTTCTCGTCGAGGGGTTCTACTCTCATAAAGATCTTGTTGTGCCTGTTAGGAGATTTTGACATGATAGGACCTGCTGGTACTCTAATTGTTTCTCTATAATTGATCAAAGGCTGCGAAGTGACAATTTCTACTCTGGCATCTGCTATCAGCGCAGTCGCAATCTCAAGGTGCAAAACCCCCATGCCAGCAATTACTGTCTCCCCGCTTTCTTCATTGATTTTTACAACAAGGTTGGGGTCTTCTATTGTAATCCTACGCAAAGCCTCAACAAGCTTGGGCAGATCCTTTGGATGCTTTGGCTCTACAGCCATCTGAACTACGGGCTCAGAAACATAGTGGATTCCCTCAAAGGCAGAAATGCCTGCTACACTTGACAGCGTCTGACCAGCCCTTGCATGTTCTAATCCAAGAAGAGCTGGAATGTTTCCTGCCGCAAGCTCACCTACCAGCTCTCGTTGGTTTCCCATGAAAAAATTAACTGACTGGATTCTTCCTTCTCTTTTAGTATCAATTAGGTGAACTCTGTCGCCATCTTTTAGTCTGCCAGAAAATAGTCTTCCTATAGCTACAGGACCTGCAGCAGGATCAACTGTCATGTTTACAATCATCATGACAGCTGGGCCGTTGTCATCACAATTCAAAAGTGCTTTTCCAATATCAGATTCCAGATCACCTTTCCAAATTTTTGGAATTCTATATTTTTGTGCAACATCAGGTGGTGGGTGATGCTTTACAACCATGCCAAGAACCGCATCATAGAGTGGAGCTCTTTCGGCAAGCGCTTTGAGATCACCACCATCAGAATAAGCTGCATAGACATCCTTGAACGAAATTCCTTTTTCTTTCATGACGTCTGCATTGAATCCCCATCTGTCCTTTGCAGACCCAAAAGAAACACTACCATCCTGGATGCTTACCTTCCACTTTTCCTTGTATTCTGGTTCGGCGTAAATGTCGATTAATCTGTTAAAGTTTGTAATTATATCCAAAAGCCACTCTTGCATCTTCTCTGGGGTGAGTCTGAGTTCTTTTATGAGGCGGTCTATCTTGTTGATGTACAAAACCGGCCTGACTCTCTCCTCAAGGGCTTGTCTTGTTACAGTCTCTGTCTGGGTCATTATGCCTTCGACGGAATCTGATACCACCACTGCGCCATCTATTGCTCTAAGACTTCGCGTCACACGACCAGTAAAGTCAATGTGTCCTGGCGTGTCAATCATGTTAATGACATACTCCTCACCTTCTTTTTCATAAAGCAACGTAACGTTAGCTTGAACAATTGTCATCTGCCTGTCCTGCTCAAGCTTCATAGAATCCAGGGCAAGGGCTTGGCCTGCAACAGAAGGGCTGATAATTCCACTTGATGCCAACAGACTATCGCTCATGGTTGTTTTTCCATGATCTACGTGCGCTATGACCCCAAAGTTTCTAATGTTTTTCTTGTTCCCAATTATCTTTAGGATCTGTTCAGTTGCTTTGAATTTCATGAACGAAAAAAGTCGATCTAGAGCCGCTATTAAACGTTCTCCAGAATCCTTTGTGATCTTGTAAGATTCAGTAAATCATTGATGAACTTGTCTGTCTTAGTTTTTTTGCTTCAACAAAAAAACAATCTTTTTTATTTTTTTTCTTGGCATGATACAACGCAATAAACTCTGATACAAAAATAAAAAACAAAATTATTCCCTGAATGTTTTTTGTGTTAGGTTGTATTTGTACAACATCTAGTCCATATTTTTTAAGAATATGTTGAAGCTGGAAATTGTGTCTATTTTTTTCTTCAAATATTATTACAGTGTCACCTCTTCTTGCTGAAAACAATTCCATGTGGGAAAACTGTTCTATCCGTTGATAGTGTGCATCAAGGCCTAATACCTCGTAAAGCTTTGCGGCAAAAAACACAGCTATGGGCATGGTGTGCAGGTTTCCAAGGATGTAGACTTTGCCTCTCAGAGAGACTTTGCTGGCTTGCATTTTTGCTTTCTGATATATCTTTGAGATACTACTGATGCGATATTTTGTCACCAGAGAAATGCAGGTAAGCGCACTTGCCAAGAAGCTTATGGTGCCGCCCGTAAAGATTCCAGAATTTTGGTAATTAAGTGAAATCAACTTTTGACAAGTCTTACCAAGTTTGCTTTGTAGATTTGCCGTTATGGCTATAGTTTTTTTCGAATTTTTTGCAAGCTTGACATTAGATATTGTGTTTCCAGAGATTGAGATCAAATACAAATCATGGCCTTTTAGCAGTCTTTTGTTTTTTAGCAGGTCAAGAGGGTCAAATGCCTTCACCCTAAAATCAGAAAATACTTCAGCAAGCTGCGCTGATACAAAAGAGTCTCCGGTGCCACAAAAGATTGTTCTTTTTTGTTTTGCAATAGAAAGCGGTTTTTGTGGAACAAAGTTTTGCAAAAAATCTAGCTGCATTTTGATTTCTTTTTCAAACGCGGCAATTGTTGACATGATTATTTTTTCATAACTTGATATTTATAATAGGTTTTAAAATCATGGTTATGGAAATCTCGCTTGGTCATACACCTGATGCAGATGATGCTTTCATGTTTTACGGCATGCTGTCAGGAAAAGTGACATCACCAGACTTTAAGATCAATGCTGTCGTAGAAGACATTGAAACGCTCAACAAGCGAGCATTAAGACATGAGCTTGATGTAACAGCTGTTTCAGTTCATGCATGTGCATACATTCCAAATTATACAATACTTAGAAGTGGGGGGAGCTTTGGCAAAGGATACGGTCCAATCGTCATAGCAAAAAAAATGATGAATGCAGAAGAATTAAAAAAATCGAAGATTGCGGTACCTGGGAAACTCACTTCTGCATTTTTACTCTTGCAGCTTGCACTTGGAAAGTTTGATTATGTGGAGATGAAGTTTAGTGACATTCCGGCCGTAGTAGAACGTGGTGATGTTGATGCTGGGCTTGTGATACATGAGACGCAGATTACATATGACCAGCAAAAGCTTACAAAAATTTTTGATCTTGGTTCATGGTGGCGTGATTCTACCGGCGGTCTGCCTGTTCCACTTGGAATTAATGTGATAAGTAATAGACTTGGACCTGAAATGATAAAAAAGTTTGATGATTATTTTCGCGAATCAATCCTGTATGGTATGAATCGTGTTAACGAAGCACTAGATTATGCTATGCAGTACGGCAGAGGTCAACCACGATCACTGATTGAGAGATTTGTTCGCATGTACGTAAACGATATCACAATAGAGATGGGACTTTTGGGGGAAAGCGCAATTAAAACTCTCTTTAGGTTTGCGACTGAAAAAGACTTGATACCAGAATTTGATCTTCGGATAGCTTAACGGTTATAGCATGCAAAAAGAATAATTTCAGTATGGACAAGCGGATTTTTTCTGCTGGAGTTGCAATGATTGCTGTAGGAATTTCTGGCATATGGTATCTAAACGAGACATATCCAGTTTGGAATCCTCAAATGCCAGAAGAAGACAAGAGTTTGCTTTTACAAGCACAGGCAACCAGTGGAGAGTTGTCTCGTCTCTTTGCTATTGTTGCAACAATTGGATTCTTGCTTTTGTTGATAAGCTTTGGTCTGAAAAGAAAGAAGGGCGGTGCAGGAAAAATTTTGGCAGAAAAGCCTGCAGGAACTTAGAACTTTTGTAAAATATTGAAGAATGTATCTCTCTGGGCAGGCACTCTGCCTATTTCTTTTACCATGTTTGCAAGCTCCAAAACTGACGAGTTTGCACCTTTTCCTGCAGCACGATAGAT
>JBOGRG010000185.1:0-1779 GCA_050749365.1 Nitrosopumilaceae archaeon | reverse complement strand
TTCTTCACACTTTCTTTGAAAATTTCTCTTTTCTTGCCAAAATTAGACTCGCTTCTGTAGCTAATAAGCTCAAAAGTGTGATCATCAAAAGAATATCCCATCGCTCCAATAGCTCCTACTAAGCCTTGGCCATTTCCAAGGTAAAATGATTCTAATCCATTTTTTGAAGCAAATTCTTTTGCCTTGTTTCTACTTATCAGCTGACATAATGCAGTCTTTCCAAATTCTGAAAAGTGTTCAGGAATTTCTTCATGCTGGTAAAAAACAAGACCGGGATTTGCACCCTCGTTTATTGAGGAATATTTCTTAATTAAATTAACTATGTTTTTTTTGATAGTATCTGATCTATCAGTTTTAATTTTTATCGCCACTGCACCATTTCCTCGTGTTTTCCAAGGTATGTTTGGGTTGAATCTGATCAAATATGGATAATCTAAGAACTCGACCTCTTCTTTTTTGAGATATTCCACAATCTTGTAAGCAAGAAATGTTGTGCACATCCCATTTCGTGAATCCGTGTCGTCAAATCCTATGTGAAGAACAGAACTAGGTTTCATCTATGACCGTCATCGTAAGTGTAGAACGCACATTTTTGAGTTGCCTTATGTTGTTTGAGATAGTTTTTTTGAGGCTGGCACTGTCGGGGGCTTCTATCTTTACCACTAAATCATAGGCACCATACAGAACATAGACGTACTTGACATTTTCAATGGCTTTTAGCTGGTTTACAAGCTCGTCTTCTGCCCCAAGTTCCGTATTTATCAGAACAAATGCAATTGCCATGCCTTGGTGTTATGTCAAACGATATTAAATATTGTGTAACTTCGGTTGATTTAAATTAAAACGTTCAAGTTTTAGAACATAAATGATAGTAATAGACGAAAAAAGAATTTTTGACGAAATCCAAAAGAGAAGGCCAGTTTCTGTAGCCTTGAATGGACCTGATGGCATATTGCCAAAAGTTCAGGAAACTGCAACAAAGATAATGGAAAGGTTTGGCATTCCTGCATATGTCCTTGCAGATACTTGTTTTGGTACGTGTGACATGAATACAAGTGGTGCCAAAGTGCTTGGAGCTGAGGTGCTATTTCACATAGGACATACTATAAACACCACCACCTTTGGAGAAAACGTTGTTCTTGTGGATGCCTTTGATGACATTTCTTTTGACAGCGTAGCAAGAAAATGTATAACAGAGCTTGCAGGAAAAACCATCTCACTTGTTACCGATAGCCAACACCTTCCGCAAATGAAAAAAGTAAAAAAAATCCTTGAAGAGGGCGGAATTACAGTTAAAATTGGCGATGGAAAAGGACAACTAAATGATGGGCAGGTGTTTGGATGTGAGTTCTATCCCACATCACAAACAAAAGACAGCATAGATGCAAATGTATTTTTGGGTCAAAGTACTTTTCATGCTGCTGGTATAGCGCTATCCACAGGCAAGCCAACATACATCTTGGATCCATATTTTGATGAGATAAGAGAGGTAACAGAGTTTGCTAAAAAACTACAAAAAAAATCAATTCTTGCAATATACAAGGCAGTTGAGGCGGAAACCTTTGGAATCATAGTTGGCCTAAAAGAAGGCCAGTTTTCAAAGACTACTGCTCTAAAATTCAAAAAAGAACTAGAGAGAGCGGGCAAAAAGGTTCAGCTCTTTGCACTCACTGATATAACTGACGAGAGACTTGGTAATCTTAAAGGAATTGATGCCTTCATCCAAGTTGCTTGCCCTAGAATATCTATAGACAATCATTTCCACAAGCCGGTTCTTTC
>JBOGRG010000184.1:0-3514 GCA_050749365.1 Nitrosopumilaceae archaeon | reverse complement strand
AGTTTGCTGCATGCATTATGATTCCTATAAATTCCTCCAAAAACGCCTTTAGGTCCTTTTTGTCTTGGTATTTTGAAAGCAGATAGTCTGCAGCCATCATTACTTGTCTAAGGTCTTTTAGCTCTTCAACAGATAGACTCTCGATAAATGGCTCGTCTTTTTCTGTAGATTTCTGGGCAAGTTTTTGCTCGATTTTGTGTGAAAGGCTTCGGATTTTTTTCAGATGATTTTGAACTTCTGACGAATCATCTTTTGTAAAGTGAAGCACGTGCCTTGCTTACGGCAAATCTACATTAGGGAACTGCTTGTAAATTTTAGAGTCAGCAATCAATTTCGCTTCATCTAAAAGTAGGTTTGATTTGTTATTTGCCTCCTCAAAGTCAAGTCTTCCGCCCACCAGCTGACCTGCATCTATTATGATACCGCCAAGTATTAGCGACAGCTCGCCAAGCACAGCATCTGTTTCTGGAAACAAACAGAACAGACGTGATCGTATAGTTCTAACAATAGATACAGTGGGACTTAGAATTATCATAATGTTGCCAAGCCCAACGACCGAATCAAGTGACCTGCGAACCTGTCTTAGTGCTTCTACAGCAAAGGAAATTTCTATCTCGCAGTTTAGCTGAGCTTGGAACTCAGATGATTTGCATGTGTAACCTTTTTCTTTTGCATAAAGTCGTAAATTGTTTTTGTCAAGCTCAAACTTTTTGTGAACAAGCACCTCTAGCATTTTGTCAACAAGATTGATTGCATAGTCAAGTCGAGGTTTCAGAGTACTTGCCCTGATTATCTGATTTTTTGTCTCATCATTTACTACCCACTTTGACTGGATAACCATGCTAGACAATTAATGATATTTCTATATCAGACTCGTGTTACGTGAATTTGTGTAACTGCGGTAACATCAGAGACGGATACAGATTAGTATTTTTTCCAGCGTTTTGTTCAATGAATTTAGCTATTGAATTTACCTTATAACTAACAGATCGTGGATAATGGCAAAGGGACAGGACTTAGCAGTCAGTCTAGAAGAATTTGGTTTGAGCAAATATGAGGCTCAAGCGTATGTTACTTTAATCACAAAGGGAACAATCTCGGCAGGCGAGCTTGCCTATTATTCTAATCTGCCAAGGACAAAGGTTTATCCCACTTTGTTAAAGCTTGAAAAGAAAAAGCTTGCCATCATATCAAAAAGCAAACCAATAATGTGTACTGCTATAGCCCCAGAGGATGCCTTTGATGAGATTGTGCAAGAGCAGATAAACAAAGTAAATGGAATGAATAGCCTTGTTACAAGACTAAAGCAAGTAAGCGAGGACAGCAAAAAAGCTCGAGGCTCAGAGGAGAAAAGATACTTTCATCTTACTCCAAACTATGTCTTCAAACAACTTGAAACCATGATTGATGGCTCGAAAACCTCCGTCCATGTCATTGTAGATTCATGGGGATTGAATCTTTTCTCGCAGTGTAAGGATTCGATAATACACGCACTAAGAAAAAACGTAGATGTCAAGATAATAATTCCACCAAGTCTTGTAGGTACTGAGACATTTCAATCAATTCCTGATGGCGTTAAAATAAAGACATCTGATATTTCGCAAAACTGTATCATGTTTGATGACTCTGAAATCCTTATGATAAACAGTAACAACGGTAAGGGTGCGATCTTTTTATCGACAGAGGTTTTGGGGTCAAACCAAGCAAAGATCTTTGAGCAGACATGGAAGAATGGTGCGAAAATAAACAATCTTTCTGGCATGACAAAGACTGACGCACAGGAGACACTCAAAATAATAGAGATGATAGACGAGAATGGCCTTGGATTTGTACTAAATTCTGTTTTACACTCAAAAAACAAGGCAATAGACTTGTTAGAGTTTTTAGAAAAAAATGGAGTGGATTTGGAAGCAAAGACACTTGATGAGATAATTGCGCTTGTTGACTCGAGCTTGCAGATTACTTGCTCAGGTCAAGCTCGCTATGAGCCGCAGGGAAACCACATTATTATAGAATCCAAGCTAAACAGCGGTCACTCGCTTCCATGGGCGATGCTTCTTGATGGGTATCTTAACAAAAAGGGATTCAAGACAAAGATGATGTATCACGACAACCACAGTGGTGAGAAGATACACATCAAGGTAGACTCGAAGCTAGATGTCAACTAGCTTTTGAAATTGAATCTCTAATCTTGTCAAAATACGATTCAACTATTTCTCCAATCTCCAAGATTTCCTCAGAGGTTGCCTCACGCTGGTATATCATTTTAAATGCGGTCAGGCTGCTTCCAAGGATCTGGCCTACCACGCTGCCATACAAAAAATCAAACTCGTGTTCAAACTTCCAGTCCTGCTTGAATTTAGGGTATTCGTTTTTGAGTGTTGGTACTGTCAAGAGAACGGTTTGAATATTATCTTCTATCATTTGCCTAAATTCTGGATTAAGTGGCATCACCAAGCTTTGAGATTAATGTGAATTAAAGTTTGACAGAAAGTAAGCAAGGATAGTGTAAACGAGTTTATTGATTGTCAATAAAAAGGAACGCCCCCTCCCCGTGAAGGAAAAAGGCGTCATAACTAGGATTATGATGCGTTATGATTTGTTGGAGATAGTTTAAGATCAAATAAAAAAATTTGATCATCTTATCCTGATTATGTTATTGTTAACCAAAAATTCTATTGCAGTCAATAATTCTTTTTCTGATATTTGCCCTTCTCCATACCAAATGAAAATATGTTTTATCCAATCCGGTATTGTATTCTTTTCAGTTGCTTTCAAGTGGCTAGCAGTTTTATCAAGGAATTGTTTTGAAAATTTAAAAGAATTTATAGAATCTAGGATACCCTTCTCAAAATTCGGATATACGTCGGAGTAAGCTTCCCCATAGACTAACCACTGCTCATTTCCAAAATAGAAATAAGTTTCAATGGCTTTAATCTGATTTGAAGTGCCATCAGGATAATGCCTTGTTGATGATGATTTGTATTGATATGCGTTTGCGCTGTTTATTACTACTTTCTTGGCATCTTCTACTTTAAAATCAGAACAAGTGGCACCAAAGTTATTGTAATTTGCTTGCTTGCATCAATCTTTTTCAAAATCAATTGAAAATTGTAAATAATCAAAATAGTCCAATTGATATCCAGCTAATACATCCGACTCTGAAAGAACAATTACTTTGGCAGTATACTCGGGCAAATGATCTGCAAATATTACCCATTGTTGAAGACCACCATAATTTACATCCTTAGTTTCTTTAAATTCCCAATGGTCGGGATAATTAATGGAAAAGTTTTGATTGTTATATGTAGCTGCAAAGGCTGAATGAGTAGCGTTAACTCCCATTATTGCAAGTGAAAACGCTATGACACCAAAAATGATTTTGTAGTCCATTACTTTCCAAAAACCGAATATGCTAAATAAATATGTCTGATCTCAGATCTCGTTTTTAGCAAAATAATTCAAACAAATAGGCATGGATTCATTCATAATTTTTTAATCGATACTCTCAATC
>JBOGRG010000183.1:0-2254 GCA_050749365.1 Nitrosopumilaceae archaeon | reverse complement strand
GGTTTAGCGGTCACAGCGACTACAACCAACTGATGTCCTTTGTACACAAACTGCGACCAAAACTGCGAAGAGTTATTGTAAACCATGGTGAGAGAAGAAAATCAGAAAATCTTTCCGCGTCAATTCATCGAATGTTTAGAGTTATGACAACGTGCCCGCATGTTCAGGAAGCAATCAAATTACTTTAGATCGTACTCTGCTCTCCAGATCTTGACACCGGGTGGAGTGACAATAATTCTTTCTTCACCCAATCTTGCAATGTCAGCTCCAGAACTTTTTGCAATGGCGTAAATCTCTTCCACGGCTTTTCGTAACTCATCAACATTTTTTTGTGCAAGTGGAGTAACTCGCAACACCAGAATCATATTTTTTTTAATGTCGTCTTTTATGGCATGGACATCGCTAGCATCTCGAAGCGTAATTGCCTTCAGGTATGTAGGTGCCTTCTGGGTCTGCATCCACTGGTAATGCGAGGCACTCCCTCAAAAAGTCTTACTAGTCAAGAGCATTTCACAGACTAGCTTGCACGGCTAAATTCTGTATTTCAGATAGGCTGACTCTACAGCTGGTATTACTGAAAGTTCGGATTTTTTACCATCTTTCTGGACTGTCACTACACTGGCCACATCCTTTGGTGCATCAGAATATCGTAGTGTGATAGATGCACTAATTTCTAGATGAGCTTGGATATTTTCTCCCCGTAGCAGTGTGACAGGTCCCACATGCTCTTTTGTTTCAAGCGAGACATCTCTATCTAATGCTAATGATTTTATGACCTCGTTTTCGTCTTGATTTCTTCCAACAATTAATTTTGTTTTTGCATCAAATCGGAAATGTCTTCCAAGCTTTAATAGATCGATATCGTTTGTTGTCGGGGTTTCTACATGCTTGAAAAGATCTTTTGCTCTTACAGCAAAAGCTGGATCTGTTAGTAAACAACCACCACCCGCATTTGGTGGGTTTTCAATTCCAAACTCTTTTGCCATCTTTAGCTGATCTTTTCTTGATCTACCTCGAATCTTTCCAAGATCCTCTCTTTTGATTAGACCCTTGAGCTCAGGTTCTGTTGGTGGTAACAAGGCTGCAGAAAGTGGCCTTACTATCTTTCCTTCAAGGCCAGACTCTTTTTCAATTGTTTTAAGTGCTGGTGCGTGTTGGCTCATTGGCCTTTGACCTAACACTTCGCCTGAAATTATAAATTCAGCTCCGATCTCTTCCATGTGTTTTTTTCCAGCTTCAAACATCATTGCTCTGCAGTCAATACATGGATTCATCCCAGATCCAAATCCGTGCTTTGGATGCTTTAGCATCTCGATGTATTCATCTCCAAGATAAACTGTCTTTAGCTTGATTCCTAGCTGATCGGCTGTTTCTCTGATCTCAAATCCACATCCTCTTCCACAGTCAAAATCACAAAAAGGCGTCTTGATCGCTACAGCTTCAACCTCAAAGCCTTGTTTTTGCATCATTTTCACGGCTAGCCGGCTGTCCAGACCGCCTGATAACAGCGCTACAACCTTCTTTTTCTCTTCCATTGCAAAAAATGACCTAATTTCAGGTATCTAAATGTTCCAGCAAACATAAATGGAGAATTGGTAGATTTTTTGTGTTGCAAAAACGCAGACAGAACCTTCTAAAATTTTGTAATAAAGTTGATTGCAATACCTTGGTTGCATTTGAGCCTGAAAACCTCTTTTACATGACTGGATTTTGGGGTGAGGCTATAGGAATCTTGGACAAGAGTGGCACTACAATAATTGCACCAGAGCTTGAGATTGGTCGTGCAAAAGAAGAATCAACTGACTGTAAGGTAATAAAATCAGAGAGGGGTACGGGTGCAATTTCTACCCTGATCTCAAAGATAGGGGGAAAGAAAGTCTGTACAGACAGCAACAATCATGAGGTAATTCATACACTAAAAAAATCTCTTCCTACTCTAAAGCCATCAACAGAGCCATTTTATGGGGCACGGCAGATAAAGGACTCTGGAGAAATTAGCATCTTAAAGAAAGCTTCTGTAATCATTGATGAAATGTTTGAGCTTTGTGTTGACAAAATAAAGATAGGCCAGTCTGAGGCTGAGCTTCAAGCTATCTTGATGTCATATGCAATAGAAAGAGAAATGTTTGCTACTGGATACAAGTCAACTCTTAATCCACTGATAATAGCTAGTGGACCAAATGGTGCACTGCCACATGCACAGGTGACAAAAAGAAAGTTTATAGATGGTGATATGATTGTAGTAGATCTTACC
>JBOGRG010000182.1:0-1706 GCA_050749365.1 Nitrosopumilaceae archaeon | reverse complement strand
GCTTTACATCAAGAACAATAACGAGATCCGCTTTTGGAAGACCTGCATCAAGATTTGAAAGCCATTCTAAGTAAAGGCCATTTGCTACTCCATAAACTAGATTTGATTGATAATATCTATTCATTATCAGAATATAGTTTTTTGAAATTGCTTTTTCTATATCTTGTAATTTTTCCCATCTGTTGGCAGCAAGTAGACAGTGAACTACTTGGGGTGGGAACTTTCTTTTTCCACTAAGATAGTATTTGATTTCTTTTCCTAATTGAGTAGAATAATCAGGAAAGTTGAAAATTTTACATTTCAGTTTTTTAGCTCGTAAGGCTTTAGCTAAAAGTTTTGACTGAGTTCCTTTACCTGCTTGATCAAATCCCTCGAGAACTATTATCATTAAATTGTAATTAATTGGGAACTAGATAAATTATGAATCTCTCAAGGTTTATAACTAAAAAACACTTTATTACTACAAAATGGGTTTGGTTAACTACATGGCAAAAGAAGTTTTGAAAGAAATAGGTAACAAAACAAGAGAGTTTTATGAGTTTGTACTTCCACCTGTTGATATGGTGCTAGAAAATGACAATCTGATTGTTACAATAGATCTGCCGGGCTTTGACAAAAAAGACATCAAGCTAAGAGTGAATGGAAATATTCTTTCCATAAATGCAAAAAGAGAAACTGACCATGATGGAACCATAATCTGGCATCAAAGACCTCATACCATCGATAAAAAAATTAGACTGCCAATTAATGTAAAAGAAGGTGAAGATGCTGTTGGATCAGCAAAATATCTTCATGGTGTTCTTACTTTAAAGTTCTCAGCAAAAAACGGCAAAGATATTTCAATAGAATAATTAACGCTTTCTCATCAAAACAGAAACTGCCATTATAATCACAGAGCCAATCATACCAAGCTGACCTACAAACTCATTTGTTGTATACAGTACTGCTGAACCCACAAAGACTGCTGAAGAAAGAATACTGCCGGAAAGTAAAATGTTTCCAGTGGATTTTGAGTTTAGGTTCTGAAAAGATTTGTTTTCATCAAGATATTGCTTGAGCTGAGGAGCAATCGATATAGTAGCATCAATTGATTTTGCAAAGCGGTTAAGGGAATATTTGAGCTCCTCCACATACGCATCTCTGATGAGATTTTCTTCTTCCAAAATGTTTCTTAATACATTAATGAATTTAAAATTCACTTTGTGGGTGTGGTAAATTCCCTCAAGTATTGATGCCATCCTCATGTAAAGTGCAAGATGTTTTGGAAGCTTAAAGGGAAACTTGCTCATTGTCTTGTTTGCAAGCTCCATTAGAGCTCTGACTTCCATGGTGTCTACTTTTTTTCCATGCATTGTTTGAATCGACATGTCTATTCCTTTTTCGATTATGGTACGGTTAAAATCAGGAAACAGCATGCCCAAGTCATTCATTGCGTTTACGGTCCTTGGAGGATCCTTTTCCACAAGTGATAGATATAATCTGATTAGCTTGAGACGTGTTTCATTGTCAAGTCTTCCAACCATTCCAAAGTCATAAAGTATCAAGGAACCGTCGTTTGTTACTGAGATGTTGCCAGGGTGTGGATCGGCATGAAATATGTCATGGTGCAAAAGCATTGTGAAAAACACCTTGTGAGCCTTGATTACAAGTTGTTCTCTGTCTAGTCCAGCCTCATCTAGTGCCTGCACATTGGTTATTTTGATTCC
>JBOGRG010000181.1:0-9274 GCA_050749365.1 Nitrosopumilaceae archaeon | reverse complement strand
TCCTTTGAAGTAACTGTCTTAACTCCGCCAGTAGAAGTTAGAGTAGAAAACACGCTTGACTACCCAAGTAAGATAAAGGTGGGAAGAGATGGTCTTATCGTGAGATGGGAATTTGGTTCTGGTCTACTTTTGCCTCAAGTTCCCATAGAATATGGTTGGAATGAAGAAGAATTTCTAAATCATACATGCGAAAAGGCGAATGCACCACAAGACTGCTGGAAAAGAAGAGAGACAAAAATACTTAGATTTGAAGGAGTTGTTTTCAAAGAAACAAGTCCCAACGGGAATGTGGTGCAAGTATCCTTATAGTATTTTACCACTTTCTGCATCAAGTAAAATTTTCTTTCCGTCTTTTATGGAATTGTAATCTTCTTTTGATGCTACAACTAATGGTATGTTTGCAAGCGCACAGCCAGATGTAGTAGTTATATCGGCTTTTAAGCAAATCATGGCCAGCGGAGCACATTTGTTGGATTTTAGAGAATAGATGGTATAAGCACCAACACTACTTCCAACTCCAAAAGGAAAAACAAGAATCTTTTCCGCAAGAGACTTTCCAAAGAGATCATGGTTTTCGTCTCTTATTTTGCCAGTTTTTTTGTCGACGGCACCAAGAAAATTGATTGGTGTCTTTGCTACAAGAACTTCGCCCTGCGCTTTTCCTTTTACTATTATCTTTAGTGTCAGTTTGTATCCTCCTGCATGATTTGACCAATACTTTTGAGATTTACGCCTACTCCATTTGAGGTTCGTAAATAATATGCGCCTTTTACGCTGTTTGTCACTACACCGTCAACGTCTTTTTTGTTAATTAGAGGTGTAAGGCAAATGCAGCAGTCAGAAAGAAGTTCACCACCAGCATGTTCTATATCACTTGCGTACCCAAAGTGCTTGGCTTGTTCGTAAACTGCCCTTGGGCAGAAAACCATGCAGCGTTTGTTGAAAACTTTACCTTTCAACATTTCAGCAAGTTCTGATATTTCTTTTAGACCAAGTTGAGGACTTCCAAGTGCAATAATGTCACCTGAATCACTGGTGTTTAGCTCATCATGTATTTTGCCCATCTCTTTTTTGTCAAAATCTATGCTTTCTCCCCTTGCATCTCCTAGTGTAAACATTCCACATGTTCCTGACGTACCCATACCAGCACAGAGTGACTTACAACTGCGTATATCAAGATCCTTTACTCCAGAAATAGCAACAGAACTTCTGGCAACTTTTCCTGCAAAGTATCCCAACATCCCGTATGTGAGCTCATCTTTTTTGTCTACGCTCATCCGTATTGTGAGGTTTGGATGTCTAGACTCGTCTTTCCGTAAATCAGAATATGGACTCTTGCCAGTCAATGCGCTTGCTAAGGCACTAAATGCACTCTCTTTGTTTGTTTTAAGACTGGAGATGGAATTTGCATAAATTGCCGCATTGCTTTCAGCAAAAGAAACATGTGTACCTTGTTTTGGTAGATCAAAAATCTCATATGGAATACAAGAAAAAGAAGAGACAGCGCCCATTTTTTCATAAGAGTTTTTTATACTTTGTTGCTTTTTGATAAATTCGTCATCTATACCATATTTAGAAACTGTGTCAAAGTCAAAGCCCATAGGATTGACAGTGGTCTTGATCGTGAACCTGGCATACTTGCTTAGATTTGAGAGAAATTCCTCTCCTGCATCTCCTATAGTATTGTAGTTTATACCAGAAAGATGTGCCCACTGTATAGGAAGTAGGCGATCCGCGTTTGTAGCTTCTCCTATTGCAACAAGAATTCTGTATGCGAGTGCAAGGGTTTCTCCATGCTCACCTTTCAAAGCTTCTTCTTCTTCTTTTGTTAAATCCAATATCCGATACTCTCTTCTGACAGATATAATACTTGTATGGTCTTTATAATACAAAGTGCAACTAGATCGAATGGAAAAAATTTTGCGCGGTATGGTAAATACAATGAATGCTGTCAAACCCCCAAGGATGACTGCGCTTATGGAACTACATGAAGCTGAAACAGGTGGACCGCTTAGTATTCTTATTGGAACTATACTATCCGCAAGAACAAGGGACGAGAATACTTCTGCTGTTGTCAAAAAATTATTTTCAAAATACAAGACTGCACATTCACTTGCAAAAGCCAATGTTTCTGACGTTGAAAGAATAATCAAATCAACTGGATTTTATCATGTAAAGGCAAGAAGAATAATTGAGGTTGCATCACTTATCGATTCAGAGTATGCAGGTAAGGTTCCAGATAGTTTGGATGAGCTACTCAAGCTGCCAGGTGTTGGCAGAAAGACTGCAAATTGTGTACTCGTTTATGCATTTGAAAAGCCAGCAATACCTGTGGATACCCATGTGCATCGAATTTCAAATAGATTGGGCCTTGTGAAAACAAAAACACCAGAAGAAACAGAATTTGCACTTATGGAAAAAATTCCAAAAAAGTATTGGCTTAAAATAAATGACACATTTGTAATGTATGGTCAAAACATCTGCAAGCCAATATCTCCCCTCTGTAATGTATGCCAAATAAAAAAAATGTGCAAATACTACAAGACTAGGCTCTCTTCTTAGTCTTTAACAATACGATCACTAGTGTTACTATCCCTCCTATGAGAAAGATTGGAAAATAATAAAGCGGATTGTCTGCAGGATTGCCAGATACAAAATCTAAAACTACGCTTCCTGAGATAGCTGCAGGTGGATCCGCTGATGATTCCATACCATAAGCAGAAAAAGCCTTTATCGTGAAATCATCCACGTCCAAGTTGGAAACAACTATTCTTTCACCGTTGTTTACAGAAAGACCGGCATTATTAGAGTGTGCAGCAATTATGACCTTGCCTGGTTTCCATCCATCTTTTATTCTGTCATGTATTACAACATAACCAGTTTCAGGATGTTGCACCGCTACCCAGAATTTCAGATCTGGTGGACTGCCCATACCAATTTCAATGAATTTTTCTGAACTCAAGTCTTCATAAAGTCGTAACACAGCATTACCGTTTGGATTTGCATACATGATTTTGTTTTCAATTGTAACTTGCCAGTTTGTAGCGTGTTCACGTTCAAGATTAAAAATCATGGCATCACGACCAACTACGTTGAATGCACTGAATGGAACTTCAACAGTCTCAAGATGCAGTGATGTATTTGACTGAATTTCCTGAGCATATGTAGGAAAAAATGGAACTATTAACAAAATGGCAAAAAATGCAGAATGCTTCACAAAGTTAGCTCAAAACGGCTTTAATAAAAATCTAGTCAACAAAGGGTTTGTTCCAGCTCATTATAATTTTAGAAACTTCAGGTCGGATCATGTATTCTGATGGCATCTCTCCTTTAAGGATCATGGTTCTTAGCTTTGTGCCACTAAGCTGTTCTTGAAATTCTGATCCATGCGGACAGTTCTTTTCACTTGCAAATGAGAGACATTTTTTACAATAGAAAAATGCTGGATAAAATATAGGTTCAATCTGAAGATCATCGTATTCGTTAAATATTTCTTGGGCGGCAAATGGATGATAGTAATTTCCAACTCCGGCATGATCACGACCTATTATAATGTGAGTACAACCATAGTTTTTCCTCATTATTGCATGATGAATTGCCTCTTTTGGACCTCCATATCTCATCTCCGTATGAAGTGTTGCCAAGAAGCATCTGTTTTGTGGATAATAGTGGTTGATCAGTGTTTCATAGGCATTTACAATAACTTCGTCTCTAAAGTCGCCTGACTTTTTCTTTCCTATTAAGGGATTTATGAAAAGACCATCGTGTGTGTTAAGGGATGCTTTTTGAAGCATTTCATGTGCAACGTGAGGAACATTTCTTGTCTGAAATGCTACAACAGTTTTCCATCCAGCTTTTTCAAAGCTTGTTCTAGTTTCTTCTGGTGTTTTTCTATATTTTCGTATTGGTATTTCTTTTGGTCTTTTGATATAGTCTATTTTTCCACCCACCAGAAAATCCTTCATTGCCATAGTTTTTGCTACTCCGGGGTGTTTTAGATCGGTGATACCGTAGATTCCTTTTGCGGTTACAGTTTTATCAAAAGTGTATACATCGTCTACATGCAAAATAGCAAAACCGTTATCTTCCGAATTTTTCAAAAGAACATCACCTACGTCCTTCATTTTTGTGGCAGTCTCCTTGTCCACATCTAGCATTATTGGAATTGTCCAAGGAACGTCATTCGATAATCTTCCCTTCCTGATTACACTCTCGAAGTCTTGTTGTAGCAAAAATCCTTCAAGTGGACTGAAAATACCATCCGCTATGTTCTCTATATCATTTGCAAGATCAGCGTCAACCACAATAGAAAACATTGCAGGGGGATTTTTTGTTGTAAATCTGTTAACTAGCTTGCCACCGTGCGGCTTGGCAATCCCTTTGCCTTCTTTCAAAGTCTCACTTGCTACCGTGGTCTGCGTGCAAACCGCATTCCTTTTCAGGATCGGTTTCCCACCACCAACGACCTGCTCTGAGGTCCTCACCTGGTTTTATTGCACGTGTGCAAGGTTCACATCCAATACTGGGGTATCCTTTATCATGCAGTTTGTTATATGGAATTTTGTTTACCTTGATATAATCCCAAACCTGTTCCCATTTCCAGTCAATTATTGGGTTTACCTTCACTATTCCATTATGCTGGTCATCTATCTCAACTTTTTTGGCATCGGCTCTGTTCTGCGTTTGATCGCTTCTAAGTCCTGTTATCCATCCATCCAAAGTTACAAGCATTTTGTTTAATGGGTGAACCTTTCTTATTCCACAACAAAGCTTTCTATTTCCTATGCTCTGGTAAAATAGGTTCATTCCATTGACTCTAACCATCTGTTCTACTTCATTTTGATCTGGAAACATCACCTCGATGTTTATGTTGTATTTGTTTCTTATTTCATCCATCACATCGTATGTTTCCTGATTCAGTCTCCCCGTGTCAAGCGTAAATATTCTGGCCTTTGGATTTATCTTCATCATCATGTCAATCAATACAACGTCTTCTGCTCCAAAACTGGATGCTATTGCAATTCTAGGATGAAAATTATCAAGCGCCCATTTGAGAGTCTCTTGTGGAGTTTTAAATGAGTTGTTTAATTGATTAATTTGTTCAGCAGTAAACTTGCTCATAAGAATTCGTTTCTACTCTGGTCATATAATTATTGCTAGATTTGAATTAGCAATCCTAGAGTTATAAATGACTTGTAGCTAACAAGACAAAATGAGCGAAAGGACAGTAGTTGTAGTTTTTCCTTCCATATTTTCTCTCAACAAGATTAACTTCCTCAAATCAAGCATCTCTAGAATCCTTAAAGCAAAAAAGCGGGGCTTCGGTAAAATACAGAAAAATGATTCTGTTATAATAGTGGAGGCAAATGATCCAGTATTTGCTTCGTCTGCAATTAGCTCACTCTTTGGAATAGAAAAGATAGCTATTGCTACAGAAGTGGAAAATAGTTTTGATGCTGTTGTTTCAACTATAGCTAAAGTTGGCACAAATCTTCTCCTAAAAGGAGAAAGATTCTATGTTAAGGTTGAAGGAAAAACATCTGCATACTCACCAAAGGATGTGGAACTTGCCGCGACATCTTCACTGATAGAAAAGATGTCTAGCCTCGAAACTAAGCCTGGTACAGAAGAAAATTTTGATAAGCTTCTTTACACTTATCTTACAAAATCGCACGCATACATTTGCATCTTTATAGACAAGGGTGGTGGAGGCATTCCACACAAATCCCAAAACGAAACTATTCTTTGTTGTGTATATGATGAGCTCTCAATAATTTCGTGTCTTCAAACCCTCAAGATGGGTTTTGATGTACAAATTCTTGTGTGTTACAGTAATGAAACAGATCTTCTAAATATGGTTAAAATGATAAATCAAATCTTACCGCGCATTGCTGAAACCGCAGTTGAGCTTCAGTTTTTCAATCTTAAACTAAGATCTAGGAATAGCTCAAGTCTTTTGCTTAAGGTTGCTGTCATAACAGAAATTCTTACACATGTTGCTACAACGACAAAAATAGGAAGAATCTCTCTTGCAGTTTCACCGTTGATTTTTCCTACTTGGTTTGTTGAATACATAGCCACACATGTGTATCAAAAAAACCTCATTCCGTGGTTTCCTCTTTCAGGTATAGATAACAGCATTTTTGAGACAGCAAATGAACTTGGACTGGAAAAGCACCTCTCAAAGATTGAAAATCTATGCCGACTAAAGTTTAACAGGAATCATATTCCAAAGGAGAAAATTCATAAAATATCTCAAATGGCATTACGAACAAGAAAGTCAATAACTATTACAATTGGCCAAAAAAACATACATGATATTATTGATTCATTAAAGTCCAATCATTGAGAATTTAAACGGGATAAATTGATTTGAGTCTGTGATAAAGATAGGGCAGTTTATCTATCCATGGGGAAATGGCCATTATCACAGAATGATGGCACTAGATAAAATGCTTCTTAAATACGTAAAAGATGAACTTGAGATACATTACGTCAGTAAGGGAGAGATATACCAAAAACTATTACAAAAATTTCCTTCAAAAAAACAACAGATCCACGAAGTTTTGATGCCAATTCCTATTGATGGTAAACATGGTCCAAGTGTTGCACTTTCCATGTTGAATTTTTTGTTACCGTTGTCTAAAAATCCACCCCTTGTTACACAAATTTCTCGATATCTAAAAAATGAGGCCGCGTTGTATGACAAGCAAAAATTTGATATTGTAATAAATGATGGTGACATAGGATCAAATGTATTAGCTGAACGAAGAGAGATCGATTGTGTTTTCGTAACAAACCAGTTCAGACCAAAGCTTTGGCGCTCACATTTTTACTTTTATCCTTCATTAATCTACATATCAAAACAGATCGCCAAGGCTACAAAAATAGTTGTAGCTGACTCTGCACCTCCGAACACTATTTGTGAGTATAATCTTAACTTCCCAGACAAGATTAAACAAAAAGTGGTGTATGCAGGTCACTTTTCAAATAGCATAGCCATAGATCCAGTACCAAAGTCAGATTTGGAAAAATTAGTTGAAAGTGCAGGTTCCTTTGGTTATTGGATGCAAACTGGCAACAAATCGACAAATGATGTGACTGGTAAAAAATATCAAGCAGTTTTTCATTCAGCAGAGATGCAAAATAAGAAGAGGGTTGTTTCACACGCACAAAATGACCCCACTATAGACAAAGTAAAGGGAAGTGATGGCAAGATTTATTCTATTTCAGATGCACTTGAAAAGAATATAGATTGGGTTCAGATCGATGTAGGATTTTTGTCAGAACAAGAAAAGGATACTGTATTGAGTTTATGCAAATACGCTGTTACAAATGGTTCTCATACAGCTATGGGGGAAATACTTGGAACAAAGGCAAAGCCCATTATAGGAATTCCTGTCTACGATGAACATACAAACCAGATAAAATGGGCGGAAGAGAGAGGACTTGGTATTCTCGCCTGTAACACAAAACAGGTGATAAAGGCCGTTCATAATATACATAAGAACTACAGCAAATATGAGGAACGTCTTTCAGAGTTTACTAGAAATTTTGATAGAAACGGAGCACAGAACACAGCAAGAATAGTTGCTGAAATGCTTGAAACTTAGAAAGGAATATAATTTTTCCAAGTTAAGTGTCAGATCTGGTACGCGGCATTTTCGATGGGCGAACTGACCGCAAGGGATGACGATAGAGACCGCGTACCAGAAAATTGGCAAAGGCTTTTATGGATAATTTTGATGAGTGGCGTCATTGACTGACTGTCCCGAGTGTGCAGCCAAGGAAATAACAATAGAGATGAAATTTGATCTTAATACAAAACACTTTGTATGCAAAAAGTGTGGGCTGTATGCAACGAGGGAGCAAATAAGTGACATTCGGGACAGGTTAAACCGACGTGAAAGAACACGAGAAGACAAGCACGACGAATATAGAGACTGGTGGCAGTCAAGCAAGAAAGAAAAACAGACTTAGTTATCTAGTGTGAAATAAATGGTAAAAGAACTTCCAAGATGGGCCCAAGATGAGATAAAGAATGCAAAATTTGGTAATTCTGTATCTCAGACCAGAACAGGGTACATACTTGAGATTTACGACAAAGATATGAAGATAGATGTTCAGATGTATGAAGAGGTAGAGGATGGTAGACGCATCATAACTGTGGATTTGCCAAAAAAAATCAAGCCAGCTGAGCTAATGAAAGGAGTTGTGTATGAATTTACGTTCAACTATTCAAAGGCCTCCTTGAGCAAAAAACTTGCGGAGTTTTTAAAAAAAGAAATGCAGATAGAGATGGACGCCATATACCGTTTGAGTTAACAAATCTTGAATTGATGGATGTGGACTCGGACAACGCACCTAAAGCAGAATCTGAAGTAGAATGACAGATTGTTATTAGTTCTGAAATTTGTATTTTAATCAGAAGTTATGTTACCTTCGTCTTGATTTAATGGTCTTTCTAAAGGCTGCACCAAAAATAGGATTTATTAAATATGGAAATGTGTGCTTTGCCCAGACTGCTCCTCTTACAACTGGCGGCACAATGATCTCAAGTCTTGGTGAGGAAGACGCCTTTACCACTGCCTTGGCTACAGTTTTTGAACTAAGTGAGAAGGGAGAATACTTTGGTATTGATTTGAAAGACGAATGATCAAAAAAGTTAGTTCGCACCATTATAGGACTGACAACAGTCACACCGACACCGGTTCCTTTTAACTCATGGTAAAGTCCTTCTGAAAATCCTAGCATTGCAAACTTTGATGCACAATAAGATGCAATTCCCGGTAGACCAAAGCTTGCTGCGACTGAAGCCACGTTTACTATGTGACCAGATTTTTGTTCTATCATTTTTGGAAGGAATGCCTTCGTGCAATATACCATTCCAAGATAGTTGGTTGCCATCTGTGATTCAATTTCTTCTATTTTCAAGTCAAGTACAGGACCATAAATTGCAAAACCTGCGTTATTTACCAGAATGTCAATTCTACCAAATTTGTCTAGAACCATTCTACTCATCTGTTCCACTTGGTGTCTTTGTGACACATCACACGGGCATACAAGAATTTCAGAATTGTATTTAGCAAGTTTTGCTGCTACATTATCAAGTTTTTCTTTCTTTCTTGAAATAAGGACTACATTGCTGTGTCGCTTGGCAAACTCTACAGCTGATTCTTCACCTATACCACTGGATGCGCCTGTAATTACAACAATTTTGTTGGTATAATCCACAAAAGAAAGGGAACCTTTTTGAAAATAAAGTGCTTTCTAT
>JBOGRG010000180.1:0-1824 GCA_050749365.1 Nitrosopumilaceae archaeon | reverse complement strand
GGAAAGGAGTATGGCCTTCGATGTAGGATTCTTCATCAAATTCATCTCCTGCAGTAACATGCTGTTCCTTCCAGCCTGTCTTCCACTCTTTGAACTTTGTCTTCAGACTGCTTATCAGATCAGTATCGTAGCTCTTTGTCTCATCAACGTTCATTGAGGAATGAACACTGATCCCAATACTTTCAGTACCTAACCCGCGATTTTCGTTTCTAAGATTTTCTTCTAGCAAGACTCTGAACTCTTCAAAGATCGTCTTCCCTTCTGAGATTCGTTTTGGATCAAGCTCGCCAAAATCACCTTCACGGAACTTTGCTATCTTGCCTATTGCTTTATCAATTTCATCTGAGATTGCAATGCCAGAGCTAAGCTTTGGTATTGCCAAAGGAATAGTTAGCAGCGGATCAATTTCTAAAATTTTTAGTATCTCTGGAATCTTTTTTTCAAGCCACTCTGTATCGTAATTGTTATCAATGGCTTGCTTTATTGCATCTTTTGCAAACTCGGTTGCCCTAACAATTTTTTCATACTGACTTGGCGTAACTTCGCCCTTGATGTCACCCATTAGAAAATACTGAAAAAACCCTTCAACCATTCTTGATTTGCCATAAAGCGAGTTCAACAACGGACGGTAAAGCCAAGCAAGACTATAGCTGAATATTATTTCCTCATCCATTCCACGCCATTGTTTTCTACCAAGTGCCTCGATTCTTCTTGTCTCAAGTGTGTTTAGCAAAAATCCAAAGGCATGGTCGTTGCTTAGTACCTTGTTACAATATTTTACTCGCATTGCCTCATACCACAAGGCGGTTCTAAACTGCCTGTATCTTTGAAAATCAGTTCCAAAAAAGTGATCCAGAGGAAACATGACTACCTTGTTTTCCTTTAGCTTGGTCTGGATCTCCTTTTGCTCTGCTATTCCTACGGCAATATTTTGTTTTTCAGACCATCTTCTTACAAGAAAGGTGGCAATCTCAAGTAAAGTGTCATTTCGTAGGTGTATAGACTGCATTAGTTACCAAACATGGATGTGATGATGTCGCTGACTTTCTGGTACTCGATATTCCCCCACTGCGAGTATACATTTGCAAATACAATATCAGCCACATGTCTTGGCTTTACACCAGCATCAAGCATCTTGCCAAAGGCTATTGTTTCTCGCAAGCTAGGAGAATAGTACAGCTCTTCTACTGCTGCGGCTTGGCGCAAAGAGTTTGCAAGCTTTATTCCCTGCAAAAGTTCATTGTCATGCGAGCCTGAAATGTATTTTTTGATTATCTGAAGCTCGATCTCCTCTGGAGGATACTCTAATCTTATTCTGACTGGAAATCTGCTTAGAATCTGCGGTGGGAGCTCCTTTGTGCCAACATGTGATAATGGATTGATGGTTGCAACAACAAACCAGTCCTTGTTTGCTTGAATTAGCTCTCCCCCAGACTCTTTGAGAACAAGCTGCCTTCTGTCATCTAGTGCTTCATCTAATCTAAGTAAAACATCGGCCTCTGCTGCATTAATCTCGTCTAAATATAACATGTCACCCTCCTTCATTGATTTTACCAGTATTCCTTCATCAAAACCAATAGAACCATTTGCCAAAGTCTTTGATCCCACAAGATGACTCTCACGGGTTCGCAAGCTAAAGTTGATTGATTCAAGCTTTGCGCCTTTTTTTGCAGCAAACTCACGAACTAGACTCGTCTTGCCTGTTCCCTTGGGACCTATGATAAGTACGAAAAGACCAGACTCGCATGCCTTGTCTAAAACCTCAAAGGAATTGTTCCAATCTAAATACAATGATTGTTCAAGCAATGTCTTTGAAAGTATACG
>JBOGRG010000179.1:0-1476 GCA_050749365.1 Nitrosopumilaceae archaeon | reverse complement strand
TCAAGTCAAATAATAGCATCATACCTTTAGAGGTCCAGCTCTGGCTTTAGATAAGGAACAGCATTCATGAGACAGGTACAGAGACGTATTAATTAGATTAAACCTCTCCATAGCATATCTCATCTCATTTTGTTCCAACCTGTGCCTAACGTCGTTTCATTCAAGCTTTAGGTTTTCAAATTCCTTGTAAAAGTGATTTAATGTCTCATCATCAAAGATACAAAACTCGATAGTTTCAATAGATGCATCTGGATTTTCTTCAAGAAACCTCTTTGATTCACCAATTAATATCTTGGCGCATCTATCTTTTGGAAATCCAAAGATTCCAGAACTTATTGCTGGCATTGAGATACTTTTGAATCCTTTCTTTGTTGCAAGTCTTAGACTATTTTGCACTGCATTTTTTAGTTTATCATCCTCATCACCTTCTCCCATCCTTGGACCAACAGTGTGAATGACTGCATTGCATGGTAATCTTCCTGCACTAGTAATTGCTGCATAGCCAACTGGAACAAAACCTATCTTATCACTTTCTTCCTGAATTATCCTACCACCCTTTCTTACAATGGCAGCCGCAACACCTCCACCGTGTTTGAGATAAGAGTTTGCAGCATTCACTATGGCATCTACATTTCTCTTAGTGATGTCACCTTTTACAAGCCTAAGGATTTTGTTGTTTATCTTTTTCTCAGCCTTTACATCCATTTTTAAAATCTCGCAAGATGATATACAATAATTAAATTAAAAATATCTTTTCAGGAACTAAATATGATCAAGTCCAGGCATTAGCGTCTTTTTTCCAGATGCGTGTTCCATCTACGAATACTTGATCCTCTTCTTCAAAGACTGTGTGCCACTTTCCATTATGAGGAAATATCTTGTTCATCTGTTTCACTTTTTCATTTGTGGGTGTCTTGTTCAACAGTGCTCCCCATCTCATAGATGGTATCTTTGGCATAATATCGTTGATGTCTATCATTTCTATTCCTTACTACAGTAGGTCTTATTTTTCTTTGTAAAATACGTTGTCAATTTTTCGAGATTTTATTGTTACGAAACTCTTTTATTGTTGTGGCCGGATATTTCCAACCTTTATGAGTTTGTTAACAACACTTGATATGTGCATTACTGCCTCACCTTCTTCACTGCAGCCCGATTTGATGGTAGCTCTGGAAATTAGAGTGCACTTGGACCTCTACGGTCACTTGCCAAGTCTATTGCGTCATCTACTGGAAAAACAAAGATCTTTCCATCTCCTTTAGAACCGTCTGAGACTGCCTTTACTATGGTGGACAGTATAGTTTCAACCATCGAGTCATCAGCTATTGTTATAACTGAATTCATTTGGTTGTATTCGGCAGTATAAAGCGGCATTCCTCTTGAGCCTCTTATTTCTTGTCGTGCAGCACTCCCTTGACCTTTTTCAGAAACCACGGTAACACCCCTCACGCCAATCTTTTTGAGGGCGTCTAGGAC
>JBOGRG010000178.1:0-2149 GCA_050749365.1 Nitrosopumilaceae archaeon | reverse complement strand
GCTTAGTGTAGTCTAACATACTCATACGCACCAAGTTTAGTATCAAAACAATAATGGACTTTTTGGTAATCTTTTCTAAACGACTTTACTTCAGCTACAACTTTTTTCTTATCCTTTTTATCCACTACTACTTTTTTGATAAAGCCTGCAACTGTCTTCATCTCCGACTCTCTCATGCCAAGCCGTGTCAATTCGGCAACTCCAAGTCGTATGCCACCGGGATGATAGTAGTTTCTTCCAGCCTTGATATCGCCTGGGATAAGTTGCCTGTTTACAATGATGTTAGCTTTTTCTAAATCTGCTTCAATTGTTCCTCCATCATTAAAAGAAAGTACGTTTACCACAATCTGATGAGATTTGGTAAAGCCGTGTTTTTCTCCTAATACGCCAAAACCATGTGAGCTTAGAGCTTCTGCAAGTGCTCTTGCATTCTTTATTACCTGTGTTGCATATTTTTTTCCAAACTCAAGCATCTCTGCAAATGCAATTGCCTTTCCTGCTACATGATGAAGGTGGTGATTGCTTGTCATGCCAGGGAATGTGGCTTTCTTGATCTCCTCTCCATATTTTTCAAAAGAAACAATCATTCCACCCTGTGGTCCAAACAAGGTCTTGTGAGTACTCATGGTCATAGCATCTGCTCCTTCCCTCAAGGGATCCTGAAACTGTCCTCCTGCAATTAGCCCTGCAACATGCGCACCATCGTAATTGACAAACATCTTGTATCCTTTCAGAAAGTCGGCAAGTTCCTTGACTGGGTGGGGGAACAAAAAGACTGATCCTCCAAACATAGCCATCTTAGGTGTCTTGCCGGCCTTCTCAAGTTCAGCTACCTTTTGTTTAGTCTTATCTACATCAATTGACATCTCTTCTACATCGAACGGATAAAACTCAATATCTAGGCCGTGCACAAGACCAGCTGTTCCTGCATGCTCTTTCTTACCATGAGATATGTGACCGCCAGATGGAATCGATGGTGCAAGCATCACATCGCCCGGATTTGTAAAAGCAGAATATACGGAAAGATTAGCTACGACACCGGAAATAGGTCTTACATCAACAAACTCGGCCCTAAACAATTTTTTTGCAAGCTCGATGCACTTGAATTCAACCTTATCGATATAGATACAGCCGGCATAAACGCGCTCGCCTGGCCAGCCCTCTGCGTATCTGTTTGCAAAATCTGATATCGCCGCCTCTCTTACAGCGGGACTTGAAACATTTTCACTTGCGATGAGAGGAATAGAATTTGCAAACCATGCGTTGTGCTCTTTTAGCATGGAAAGTACTTCTTTGTAGGATTCTTTTGGTGAGAGCCGTGTCATGCCCTGTGGCATCAACTTTCCTAATTTAAAAACATCGATTGAGATTTTTGAAAAAACAGTCTTATCTCAAAAGCTGTGAGAATCTTTTACGGATAAAGACATAAAAAGGGAAAAAATGGCTCTAGTAAAACATGTCTATACAAACTGCTCAGGGCGGGATTCCTGTTATCATACTAAAAGATGGTGCGACCCAGACTAAGGGCCGTGATGCTCAAAAAAATAACATTACCGCTGCAAAACTGATCGCAGATATTGTTCATACAAGTCTTGGCCCACGTGGAATGGACAAGATGCTTGTGGACTCGCTTGGCGATGTGACCATAACAAATGACGGTGCAACTATTTTGAAAGAGATCGATGTACAGCATCCTGCTGCAAAAATGCTTGTCGAAATTTCAAAGGCAACTGACAATGAAGTAGGGGACGGAACTACATCGGCTGTGGTTCTTGCGGGCGCACTTTTAGAAAACGCTGAGGCTTTGATAACTCAAGAAGTGCACCCAACCATAATTGTAGATGGATACCGAAAGGCTGCACAAAAGACAATCCAGCTCTTAGAAAAGATTGCAGACAAAGTATCTCCAACTGATAAGGAAATTCTTGGTAAAATCGCAAAAACATCAATGCAAACAAAACTTGTCAGAAAGGACTCAAGTGGTTTGTCTGATATGATCGTAAAAGCTGTGCTTGCTGTGGCTGAAAAATCAGAAGATGAATACAAGGTCGATATAGATGACATCAAAGTGGAAAAGAAGGCTGGCGGTTCTATAAAGGACACCCTTCTCACAAAAGGAATCATACTTGATAAAGAGGTGGTCCACAGC
>JBOGRG010000177.1:0-39808 GCA_050749365.1 Nitrosopumilaceae archaeon | reverse complement strand
GGACTAGAAATCATTCAAGATTTGCCAGATGTTGATGAGATTTATCTTCCAATTGGTGGAGGTGGACTTGCTGCGGGAGTTTTGCGTGCTATAAAAACAAAAAAACCACACGTAAAAGTAATAGGAGTACAATCAAATGCCTTTCCAGCAATGAAAAAGTCTCTTGAGTCTGGCAAGCTTGAATCTGTAGTAGGTCAACGAACAATCGCAGATGGAATCTCGGTCAAAAAGCCTGGAGAATTCACATTTAAGATAATAAGCGAGTTGATTGATGATATAGTTCTAGTAGATGACTCACAGATAGTTAAGGCCATGTTTCTTCTTATGGAAAGAACAAAAATGGTTGTGGAACCTGCAGGAGCCGTAAGTCTAGCATATTTACTTGATAAAATGCCTGCAAAAGGAAAGAAAGTAGTTCCAATTCTTTCTGGGGGCAATGTGGACATGTATTTACTTGGACAGATAGTAGCAAAGGGTCTAACCGAAATGGGTAGAATGGTAAAGATCTCCATATTGTTGACAGATAAACCTGGCGCTCTCAAGGAAGTAGTTGATCAAATAGCATCATTAAGTGTAAACATTGTAGAAGTTATTCACGATAGATTAAGCTCAAGCATTCCAGCTGGAACAGCAGGTGTTACCCTGAGTCTAGAAACAGAAGACAAAAAACATGCTGAAAAACTGATAAATTATTTAAAAGAAAAGAATATCGAGTTTAAGATAATGACCTAGCCATTGTAGACGTATCTGCGTTCTCCTTTGCTTTCTGGCGCGTTTTCAATATCTACAAGAACAAATTCTTTTTTGCTGTCAAGTATATTCTCTTTTGGCCCTCGTTTATTTTCATGAATTTCTTCGTATTCCTCAAGAGAAAGCTTTACTCTGTTTCCAATTTCTGATTCAAGGTTCATGTCCTTAACAATTTCTTTGTATCTAGGTTGAATCACACCACTAAAGACCATTGCGCTACTTCCACTACCATAAGAACCAAATCCAACACGCCTTCCTTCAAGGTCAGTTCCCTTTTGAAATTCGAATTCCAAGCTACTTCTGAATCCAAGATATAATGATGCTGTGTAAAGATTACCAATCATCTGAGATGCAATAAGTGAACTTGCAAGCTTTGTGTCATATACTTCTTGGAATTCTTCAGTTTTCGTAAACTTTTTCGTAAATTCATGATCCTTTGTCATAAATTCAGAATCTGCAAGAACCGATTCTATTGTTCCACGTGGATCCTTTGGAACAGGTTCATTCATTCCTATTTTTTCTATTATTTTTTTCCAGCGCGGAAGCTTGCGCCATTCGTGTCTTAACAGATATGCAAGCGCCTTTTTTCCCATGTTGCTGTATGGAAGATGCATGTTAAGAAAGTCGATATAATCCAAAATTGTTTCATCTTCTTTTAGTTTTATCAAACCAGTGGAAAGAGCCTTCTCTTTATATGACATCAAGGCTTTCTTTACTTGAATCAAATAAAGAAGATTTGAGTATTGTCCATGTACAATTGGAGTTTCTTTTCCAAACGGCCTGTAAAAGTCATACTCATTTTTTATGGAAGTAGCTGTGACCTTTGGATCAAATTCTAAAAGTCTTGGATTGTCATTGACAAGCATTGCTACAGCACCTGCTCCCTGAGTATATTCTCCACTTGAACCAAGGTCATACTTTGCAATGTCTGAAACAACTACAATTGCAGACTTGCCTGCAGCTTCGCCTGCCCTTATCCAATTCGAATTATCATACAATGCATAAGAACCACTAACACAAGCAAACTTGCATTCTATCCCTCCACAGTATTCAAATGAATCATTGCCGTAGATTTGTTCAAGCATTCCTATCACATAGGAATTCATTGCCTTTGATTCGTCAAGTGATGACTCGGTGGCTACGTAAAGCCTACCGATATCTTTTGGTGAGATATTGTTTTTTTGCATTATCTTCAAACATGCGTTTGCAGCCATACATGCAGGATCTTGGTTTGTGTCTACCATTGCCATTTGAGAGATTCCCAGCCCACGCTGCAGCTTGTCTGGATCCATTCCTCTTGCCTTTGCAAAGTCTCTAGCATCTACAAACAATCGTGGTATGTAGATGGCAATATCGTCTATTCCTACAGCCAACAGCTAACCCTTCTAGATTACGCATATAAGCATTTTGGGTTTAAATTAGGTGTCAAAATATTATAATTTTTATTCACATTAAGCTATCATGAGAGATAATTATTTTATTTTTCAAGTTTTGACTCGAAAATTTCTTCAAATACTTCGTATGGTTGAGCACCGCTGATCTTTGTTACAGAATCATCAGGTCCTATAATAAAAAAACCAGGCGTTCCTGTCAATCCAAGTGTTTGTGCGTCATTATAGCTTTCCTGAACAATAGATTTGTATCTGGCTTCAGACATACACGTATTGAAACTCTCTTTATCAAGTCCAATCTGAATGGCAAATTCTAATAGATGTTCTGGAGCAGCCCAACCATTGTTTTCTCCGCTCCAATTATTATACAAAACATCATGATATTCCCAAAACTTTCCTTCTTCCTGTGCACAGTGTACAGCATGTGCAGCATTTATCGAATCTTGTCCTATAATGGTAAAGTCCTTGAAGATCACCTTTACCTTTCCTGTTTCAACATAATTTTTCATGATGTCTGGTTTGGTTGTATGAAAATAGCGATTGCAATAAAAGCACTGGTAATCTCCAAATTCTACTAGTGTGATAGGAGCATCCTTTGAACCAAGGATTGGAGATGCATTAGTTGTAAAGAGTGATAATTGGACTTCATTGATCTCTTTTTTTGGTTTCTCTGTAGTTGGTTGGAGATCAGTTGTAAAATCAAGTCCAAAGACAAAGAATGCGCCCAAAATAGAGGCTGTTGCAATGGCTACACCTATTCCAAGGGATGGGCCATGAATATTCAACGGCATCAACAAGTTTTTGGCATATTTAGTTCTTATCATAAGTATCTAAATAAGAGGCATAATAATCAAAAAAATTATGAAAAGAATTTTTATCAATGGTTATGGCGCAATAGGAAGCAGGATAACTCAATTTATTGCAGGTGATGTTGATGTTGAGGTAATAGGTATTGGCAAGTACTCACCTGACGACAAAGTTAACGACGCAATTTCGCGTGGATTTTGCGTATATGTCTCTAGGAATAAGATTGACCAGTTTAACAAATTCAAGATAAGTGGAACAATAGAAGATGCCTTAGACAAATGTGATCTGGTAATAGACGCTTCACCTGGGGGCCAAGGTTATGCTAATAAAAAGAATCTCTATGAACCAAAAAATGTCAAAGCTATTTTTCAGGGTGGCGAAAAAATTACCGGTGACAAGGCCGTTACAGATCTTATCTTTAATTCTAGAGTAAACTATGAGAACGCATTTGATAAAAAATACGTAATGCAGGGAAGCTGTAACGTAACTGGAATGGGAAGAATTTTACAACCACTGAAGGAAGAATATGGTTCAAGAATAAAACGATTTGATGTTACACTTCTTCGCCGTTGGGCAGATTTAGAAGATTCTAAAACTGAAATAAAAGACTCGATAGAATGGACCAGAAAACCTCACCACAATGATGATGTAAAA
The DNA here is from genome assembly GCA_050749365.1 of Nitrosopumilaceae archaeon. GTDB lineage: Archaea > Thermoproteota > Nitrososphaeria > Nitrososphaerales > Nitrosopumilaceae > JBBDNF01. Next base: position 36,206 of record JBOGRG010000177.1, on the reverse strand, counting down.
AGCTATATGGGCAAAGATACTCCGTTATACATACGTGCATTTAGAGTTCCGACAAGACAAATGCATCTTCATTTAGTGGACATTAGATTTACAGATAGTGCTCCAAAAGCATCAGAGATTTTAGATCTTTTTAAAGATGAATATGGCGTTGCTGTTCTGTATACCGCAAAAGGAACTAAAGATATTCGTGATTTTGCTGAATCTACAAAATTTAGCTTTAAAGATACAAACATGATCCACATTCATGCAGACATATTAGAAGTACAAGATGATGTAGTCAAAATTACGTATTCTGATGATCAAACAGGAATAGTAATACCTGAAAACCATCTATTAATGCAGGCAATGCTCTTCAAGCGAAATGCAGCTGATGCATTCAAACATACAGAAGAATTGTTTCATATGAAGGAGAAAAAGGAATTATTAGAGGCACACTTCCGACTACCAAATTGACATATGATTTAAAACTAGCCATGCAAATTTCTTGTTAGATACGATTCTAGATTGAGCAATACAGATAAAAGCGGTCAAACTGACGATGACACCGCAATTCTTAGCAAAGGACAACAGGCAGCTAAACAATCAGTAATAACACTAGCAGCCATAGGAGTAGCTGAACTTTTAGTATCAATTTTTACTGGCAGTATCACACTAACTGCTGATGGGATAGATTCACTGGCAGATGCCATGATTTCATTTATTGTTTGGTTTGGAATTTTAATGGCAAAAAAACCAAGAAGCAGCCTATTTCATTTTGGATATCGTAAAGTTGAGGTTTTAGCGGCATTTATTGCTGCAATAGTAATCACCATCCTAGGCACATTTATTGCAATTCATGCATTTGAAGCACTCTATGAACCCAGAAGCATAAACTATCCTGAAATAACAATGGTGACACTGTTAGCTGCTGGAAGCATTTCTATGCATCGAGCTTTTAAAATTAGAAAAGTGGCCTTAGAATCTAATCTAATATCATTAAAATTTGACGCAAAAAATTCGATTAAAGACGGGACTGCATCATTTGTTGGATTTGCCAGTATTTTTGTTGCTGCATACTTTGGATTTACATATATGGACGCGATAGGAGGAATGATTATAGCTGGATACATTTTCTTTATGGCATATACTGCTATTAAGGAATCGGCGCTGGTACTTGTTGATGCAGTTCATAATCCACAGATGACAAATGATATAAAACATATCATTGAAAATAAATTCAAAATAAAAACTGGTGGTATTTTTCTAAGACCAGTTGGTCATGAATTTAACGCTGAAATACACATAATTCTTCCAAATGAAACAAGACTGGACGAAACAAGCAAGGTAGTTAAGGATATATCAAACACAATTAAAAATGATCTTCATCTAGACCGTGTAGTCATAGTGCCTGAGCCAGAACACACCATAAACTAGTTGACATATTAGGTCCTAGGTGGATTTGCAAACCTGTTTTGTGGGTTTTTATGATAATCTACCGCTATACTAGAATCTTTTTGTCTTCCAGTAAGAATTCCTACCACGATGTCGTCCTTTTTTATTATTTCTTCTGCAACCAGTTTCTTAATGCCTGCTGGAACAGCACCTGATGCCATTTCACAATCAAATCCATTTAAGCCAACCAACGCCATTCCATCCATCATTTCCTGATCAGAAGCTTGGGTAACACCACCGTTTGTAAACTCTAACGCTCTTAATCCCTTTAGAATGTTAGATGGCTTTGCAATTTGAATTGCAGTTGCTTTTGTTTTGGGCCTTATACCCTTTGTATCCATATGCGAATAATATCGAGTTATGAGTTCTATGTCTGGCTTACCCTTGTTCCAGCGTAACTTAGTTCCCTCAAATTTTCCATTGTAAAGTGTATACAAAGTATTTGCACCTTCAGAATTTACCACGGCTATGCGCGGAACCTTTTTTATCCATCCCCATTCGTATAGTTCCATCAGACTTTTACCGCAACTTGATGTGTTTCCTAGTGCACCGCCGGGATAGACAATCCAATCAGGAGCATTCCAATCAAGATGTTCTAGTGCTCTAAAGACTATGGTTTTTTGCCCTTCTATTCTAAACGGATTCACAGAATTGACTGTATACCCACCAACTTCGCTTGCTTTTTTTAAAGATGTTGAGAGCGCATCATCAAAATTTCCTTTTATTTCTATAACCTGAGCACCAAACTGAAAAGCTTGGCTAAGTTTGCCAGGCGCAATTTCTCCTGCAGGAATGTAGACATCGCATTCCATATTTTCATTTGCGGCATACATTGCTGCAGAAGCAGATGTGTTTCCAGTGGAAGCACAAATGATCTTTTTGATATTAACAAGTTTTGCATGAGTGACGGCTGTAGACATGCCATTGTCTTTAAATGAACCACTAGGATTGTACCCCTCTGGTTGAAGCCATAAATTTTCGTGTCCCAATCCCACAAAATCTGCTACCTTTGACATGTGATATGGTTTTGATAATCTACCTTCTGCTCCATCCAAAGACACTAGATATCTTGAACAATGTTCAATGTTTTCTGTATCTATTTGACAAAAATTCAATAATTCTCTAAATCTCCATACTCCACTTTCATTAAAGATATTATTAGCGTGGTTCCTGCGTTGGTAGAATTTATCTTTAAGCGAGGAAGCAGGTGCAGTTTTGTATTTTATATCAAGTAAATGACCACGTTCACATTCTATTTTGATGTCAGAGATTTTGTATTCTAAACCGCATTTTGGATCTATGCACTTTTGAAAAGCAGTATCCTGCATCATCTGGAAAGTGCAGCTGGTACTTATTTAAATCTAAATAAGGCAAGAAAAGACTTTTACTTTCTTGGTCCAGAACGGGTATGAAAATTAATACAACATTTACACTCTTTTGTTATGCAGTCGCTTTCAGAAACATGCCCACAAATGCCACACTCACAATGAGTTTGCATGTTGTATCAATTCACCTTTACAAGATATAATCCATGTGGCAAGCATTTTCCTGATTTAGGACTCAACAAATCGCTACTTTTTTGATCTTTTTTTAGCTTTAGAAACTCTGCCTGTAGTTTTGCTTACTTTTGCATTATCATCTGCTGACTTACTTTTTATTTCATCTGTTTCCTTTATCTTCTCATCTACTACCCTCATTATTACTTGTATGACACCATCCAAGTCACTATCTGTAGCGGGGGGGTCTACTGTTGTAGAAAGATGTGTTATAGTATCTGATATTGCAGAACTAACCTCCTCAAAACTCTCTGGATCTTCATACGCTGCATTATAAAGTACCTTTAGACGTCTTGCGTCCATTATAGATTGATCAGTCAAGACGAGCTTGAATTTTTTCCCATTAACGTTAATTTCTTGACTTATCATGTTTGCACTTTCAGCACTGCTTTCATAAAGGTTTCTGTGCGTAAACAACTAATAACAGATCTGTCTGGTCAAATTTGATTGGAAAGAAAGATTGCAGAAAAATCCCAAAGATACTTTGTAACTGGAGTTAGCATGATAACTTCTACTGGTTCACTTGGAAAAAATGTAATGGCGGCGGAGTGGACGATGCAGATTTCATATGAACCATTCCTTGTGGCAGTTTTTGTTCATCAAAGTGCTGCTACCTTCAAAAATATTAAAGAAACTAATGAGTTTGGAGTAAATGTAGCGTCAGATGAACAGACGTCACTCGTAAATATAGCAGGAGGATATTCTAGGAGAGAGCTTGATAAGTTAAGAATTAAGAACTCTTTTCAGTTCTTAAAATCACAATTTATTAAAGCTCCAATGATTGCGGGTTGTATCGTAAATGCAGAGTGTAAATTGGTTACAATGAAAAAACTTGGTGATCACACCATGATTGTTGGAAAGATCATTTATATCAAACATGATGAAACAAAAAAACCACTAATCTATCACACAGGTAGATACTACAAAATTGGTTCTATAATAGAACCTTTCAGACAAACTATAAAGGTAGACAAAGAAGCGTTTTCATGGTTTTCCAGTGAATCTAACGGTAAATTTGTGCTAAAATGTGTTGGCGCACTAATCAAGTCTAGCAATAAAATTTTGGTATTAAGTCGTACTACGAAAGATAATTCATACAACACAATTCCATATATTACTCCAAAAAGAGGCACAAACTATGTCACATTTATTCAAAATCATTTAACAAAATTAAGACTCAAAGTTAAACTAAATCAAACCCCAATCATGAAGCGACTTGTTTTACAAAATCAAAAGAAGATCCAGCGAATTAACTTTGTTTTATTTGTAGGAAATCTAAAATCAGATCCTTCAGCTCAATGTAGATGGAAATCAATAAAATCAGATCCAGTATTACAAGCTATAGTAAGCTAGATTACAATATAATCTAGCGCGATCGCATCACTCATCAAAATATTGTGTCTTGAGCTTAAAATGTAGCCATTTTTGATATCAGAGGTTTGAACCCATCTGTTTGTTGAGCTGTAATGCCTTTTTTCTTTTATTTCTTTTTCAATTTCTTTGAGATCAAATTCTGCTTCTTCAACCTGTTGAGTTTTAAGATGCTTTATCGTAACAAGAATTTTTTTAACCTTAATCCTAACACCAAACTTCCAGTTGTGATCGGAAATGTCATCTTCAACCTCAAGTAGTTTTACTTTTATTTCCTTGGTGCCGAACATGTCATGGCTTACAAGACTTCGTTCATCAACAAAATTCTCAAAGCTCATCAAACATGATAATGGCTAGCCTATTAAAGAAGGATTCGTTACACCTATGAAATGTGATGTTTTGATTTGAATGGCATTTGATAGTTTTCTAGTTCAAGCTTTTGTCTTTTGCCATTAACCAATGCATAGGTTTTCCCCTCATAGGTGCACACGCAGTCAATTATCTTGTTTGATTCATCCCACGTTTTGTAAAATTCGCGTAGCTCTCGGTGTTCGTATTTGGCTGTGCCTATTCGTTTTTTTGAGAGGAATTTGAAAGCAAGCACAATTTTTCTTGTCTTATACAGTTCAAACGTGTTTATCCATTTTAAGCATCTAACTATTTGATCCGCAGGCACATGAAGTGTTGTCCCAGTACCGGATTTTGCTTCAATTGTAAAAATGGCATTTGCGTTTGTACTTACTGCTAAAATATCTGGCAGAGATACACTAGGAGAACCAAGTCTAAACGCCCTCCAGCCATTAAGCGCGTTAAATCGTTTCACCAAAGTGTCTTCCCAATTGTATCCGCGCTGCCTGCGAGTCCTAGCAACAATTTTGTTAATAGCAGCGGATTGTTCATCTGTATTTTTTGGCGTCCCATACGTCGTTAATTTTGAGATATTATCACTAGGCTTAGTTATGGTGATGTTTTTGACTACCTCTTTTCTTTTAAATGACATACCAAGCTCACACTTTCTATCATATAGAATGATTGGTAATTATATTAACACCAATGAAGACCATGATATAACAATTTGGTAAATTCTATGTGCTAAGAACCAAAAACGAACTTTTCTTTTCCATCATACTCGCATTTTACAAGCTTTATAGCTTGTCCAATTGTAAGTTCGTTTATTTCTGTCTCTAAGGTGCCCATGACTCGTATTGTATTCTCAAATTCAGCTATACAAAACGTTGTAGTATCTTTTCTTGAGAACTCTATTAATCGTGCTATCGTTGATACTGTCCTCCAATGTGTTTTACTGAAACATTTGTTACAAAAATCACTTGGTGGCCATACGAGCTTATTGCATTTTTGACACTCGCTACAAACAAATCTACCATTTTTTAATTCAGTCTCAAATTGAGTCATGATTGTAATATGAGCACGGTTGATGAAGTGGCAGCCGCAGACATATTTTGGACTAGACCAACTCTTGCATTTGAAACCTGTCTTTTTCCAGCTACTCCTTGAAGTTGTTGACCTATCTCTACAATCTGAGCTATGCCTGTGGCTCCAAGTGGATGACCAGAACCTATCAAGCCGCCTCTAGGATTTATTCTTCGGTCTTGTGTTTCATAAGCATCTCTAACATATTTGCTTCCTTCTCCTTTTTTTACAAAACCAAGATCTTCTAATTCCATAATCTCACATATTGTAAATGCATCGTGTACTTCTGCAACATCAACATTCTTCGGATTCTTTTTTGACATTTTGTATGCATTAGCTGCAGCGTCTGTTGTTGACTTTAAGCTTGTTAAGTCATGATTTTTTGTAAAACTTGCTGAGATTGTCTTTTGGCCTATGCCAGCAACCCAGACAGGATAGTCAGTAAATTTTTTTGCCATTTCTTCTGATGCAAGCAAGATCGACGCAGAACCATTACAGGGCAAAGAACAATCCAAAAGTCGTATGTCTTCTGTAAGATTTTTTGATTTCATTATTTCATCGACAGAATACTCTCGCTCAAAATATGCATATGGATTTGCTATTGCATTTTTGTGATTTTTAGCAGACACGATAGCAAGATCTTCTTTTGTAGTTCCATATTTTCTCTTATGTGCTTTTGTAAACATAGATGCCCAGTATATTGGATGCTTGTATTGGCCTCGAGATCTGTCCCATTCTAAAACTAATCCTGGACTATCAAACTTCTCTGCACCAACGACCAATGCGACATCAGCTAAGCCAGCTGAAATGTATGCAATTGCCGAGACAACACTGTTTGCTCCAGAATTACACAAGCTCTCTACCGAATGTGAAATTTTTGGGGAAATTCCTGCGAGCTCTGATACAATGCTTGATATGTATTTGCTATTGTCATTTGTAGATGTAAGAACAACATCTATGTCCTTTTGTGTCAGATTTGGAGTGCATTCAAAAAGTGACTTTATTGCTGAAAGCATTAGAGACTCGATGGGAATGTCATCTTTAGAGAATTTTGTAAGGCCATATCCTACCAATGCAGCTTTTCTCAATTTTGATCACCTGAGAGTGTAGATGCAAGAAGTTCAAAGGACTCTATAACATTTCCAATCGGATTGAATTGTATTATAGGTAACGTGATGCCGGCTCGGACAAATCTATCTAGTCTTTTTTTGCAATCTTGCGGAGTCCCATATATTACTAGAGAATCAAGCATGGCATCAGAAACCAGCTTGTGATTTGACGATAGTCCAGATTTTTTGAATTCATCGTATATGTTTTGGGTCTCATTTTTAAATCCATTTTTTGCCAAGAACTCTCGGTAAATCTTTCCCACAGAGACATAAAATGTTAATGTCTTTTTTGCTCTTTCAATAGCTAGGTCCTCGTCTTCTGACATGCAAGTGATGAACTGGCTTGCTACATCCAGTTTTTTCTTATTCTGCATTTTTTGTATTGTGCATTGTAACTCTGAAATTGGTCGTAAATAGAAAATTACTCCATCAGCAATATTCCATGCTAGCTCAACCATTTTCTGATTCACTGCCGCTAAATATATTGGGATGTTTTTTCTCGAAGGTTTTATAAGTAAAGTAAAATTTTTTAGCTGAAAGAATTTGCCAGAATAACTTACCTTGTTTCCTGATGTGATTAATCTAATTATATCAACATACTCACGCATCCTCTGGACTGGTTTTTTAAATTCAAGACCATGCCATTCTTGTACAATTGGTTCACTACTTGTTCCTAGACCAAGAATGAATCTTCCATTTGAAAGTGTGTCAATAGTTACAGCACCCATTGCTATAAGAGCAGGAGTTCTAGAATAGATGTTAATTATTGATGAACCAATTTTAGAATTTTTGACTATTTGTGATACTGCAGAAAGCATAGAATATCCTTCCATGCCCCATGCCTCCGGAATCCATACAGAGTCTGGATTATAATTTGATAAAATTTGTGAGCATTCTATTATCTCGTTTACAGATAATAATGAACCAAGATTGTAAGCTAGTCTCATATCACATCACTACTTTTTGAATATAAAATTCTCATAATGAGCTGATTTCATGGCCTTCGCACATTCTTCAATATCTTTGTGAGAATCTATTGAATACCAAAAAGCCTTCTTGTATTTTACTACAGACAGTCGACCTTTTGTAGCAAAAATTGGAAATGTCGTATTTTCTATGTTGCCTTTTTTTGGAATGTATTTGATGATTTCGGCTGAAAGGTGATAAACTCCTGCGTTCATCCAATAATCTGGGATCTTTGGTTTTTCTTCAAATTTACTCACTAGGTCTTGTACTAGATTTACTATTCCAAATGCTGTTCGCAGTGGCACTACAGCAATAGAATTTGTTTTTGATTTTAATAATCTTGGATCGAGGTCTGTTATTATGTCGCCATTTATTACAAAGAAACTGTTGTCATTAACAAAATCGCTTGCATTTCTTATCGCGCCACCAGTACCCAGTGGTGTTTTTTCTATAGAGTAGTATATTTTTACTCCAAGATTTTTTTTTGCGTCAAGACAATTTATTATTTGTTCGCTCTTGTATCCTGCACAAATAACAAATTCTTTTATTCCAAATTTCTTGAAATATCTAATTTGCCACTCTATTATAGGAACATTGTTAATGGGAACAAGAGGTTTTGGCACATAATCTGTAATCGGTCTTAACCGTTTACCCATTCCGCCTGTTAGAATAAGTGCTTTCATAAATAGATGCCAATTTTTTTACAATTAAAAGTTATGGAAAGTCATCCAAAAAAGTGTAATGAGGCAACTCCAAAGTAGTATCCTGCAAATGTCAAAGACACGCTCCACACACAAGAGCCCACAAATGTAAACACAAGAAACTTGTCTATTCTCATCTTCAAAACTCCCGCGGGGATTGAAATCAATTCTCTAAGACCAGGCACCATCCTTCCAAATAAAACTGCCTTATCACCATGTTTTGCAAACCAGCTATCTACCTTCATTAGACGAGTTTCGTTTATGTGTGCATATTTTAGATATCTAGTAAGTACTGTCCTTCCGAGTTTTAGTGCTATGAGATAAATTGCAAAAGCCCCTATAGTAGAACCACCTGCACCTGTAATTCCGAGTCCAATAACATGAATAAATGGCATCTTGTTTTGTGATACAATATATCCTGCCAAAGGAAATATTGCTTCGCTTGGAATTGGTGGAAAAACTGTTTCAATCAAGGCAGCAGCAAAAATCCCACTGTAAAGATAACTTGACACCAGTGAAATAACCCACTGGATAAATGATTCGACTTCAACAATCATTTGACGTCATCATCTGCGTTCTGGTTCTGTCATATAGTAGTGTAATTCGGTGTAACATTCTATACAAAATTCTTGATCATTTGTATGGTCACAGCAATACGTCTTTTTTGTGTCTTGTCCACATTTTGAGCAGATTAGCATTTTAACCTGCAGTCACTTTCTTGAAGGATTTTTTTATTTTTATGGCTCCAAGCGCAGTAATAAAAGCACCTACTGCAATTACCGGTCCAAATTCAGCCATAGGGTTTCTGACTGTCTCATCTTTTTTCTCAAGAGAAGATGGCATTGCAAGGACAGCCGAAGTTCCTATGACAATCAAGAGTCCACTTATAATTATGATAATTCCAAGTGCCTTGGAAGATTCTTTTCTTGAAATAAAATATCCAATTATCGGTAACGCAGATCCTGGTATTCCAAGTCCTAGCCCTCTTGCCTTGTGATCAAAAGGAAGAAAACCTTGTCCAGTTCCTCCCCCAGCTGCTACATCTGCACCATATATGACAAGCAGTGCTATTGCTATTGCAGATATTATTATTGCAACTTTTAGTACCATGGTTTTAGCTGATTTATCAACAACTAATAAACATATTTTTTGAAATGTCATAACTACAGACTGAAAATACTATTTATTGTGAGTCACATCATACAACCATTTATTAATAAAAATTTCAAAATTCTATTGTTGAGAAAAAAGCGCCAAATCCCGATCGAAATAGATGACCATTATCGACTCTTTGGAAAAGAACCATGGGAAGTACAGTATGGAGAAAAATGCCCTATCTGTAAAGTTAGAATAGACGAATATGGATTTTGTTCATGTGGCTCAGGTGGGGACTGAAACCATATTGTGACTAACAGTATCGCAACCAATTTTATGTTAATTTTTTCCTAAATTCTTGGAAAATTACCTACTACATTGAGAATAATATCGCCAAAGATGATTTGGACTACAAACCCAGCAGTTATGTACAACATGTATGGTATTCCTGGCGTCACCCATGTGTCTGGCGTATTACAAAATTCCGTTTTTTCGGCATGGTGCAAAGAAAAATGCAGTTTTTTACTATTGCCTTCTTTCTTTTCTATTGAAAAGCTATATTTCGGATTCCTAGCACGATAGCCAATAAACATAGCAAGAATTTTTTTTATTCTAGTTTCTTCAAATCCCTCAAAAATATTTTGGTTTCTTGAAATTGTTATTAAATTACGAACTGCGTTTGCAATAAGAGTAATAGTTGATAACAATGCTGCGTTGGTCAATGTTGTAAACGGGCTTACTGCATTATCCGATATAGTAGCCAAGGGCGCCAATCCTCCTAATACTATTAATCCTAATGCATCTGCACCGCCTACAATTCCAAATCTCCATATTGCCAATGCAAGAGGTACAATGATCAAAGATATTCCTGTACTTTTTAATGCATCAGACATATTGGGCTCAAAGAAAATTAATACCACAGCAACTGTCCCAAATCCAATCCATAGATAGTCATGAATTTCTCTTTTCCAGATATCTAACACAGATGCTATTGCAAGCATAGTTAATGCAAATATTATTCTCAAACTAGAAATATCAAGAAGAAACTCAGACATGTTGATTGAATGATTTACTCCAATAAATTAAGTACACTTGAGATTATTATCGGGACGAATGAAATTTTTGGAGCTGTTGGTATAATTACTCTCAGGCATGTTTAAAATACACAAATTCAATTGTTTGAATGCTTATCCAATCTGTATGTTAGATAGGGGTTTAAAAGACTATAAGCAACAACTTTCGTTAACTATTTTTAAAACATGGAGGGATGACATCTTTAATGGCTAAAATTTTAGGAATAATAGGGGGAGGGCAGCTTGGTATGATGCTAACTGAAGCAGCAAAGACTATGCCAGAACATATTTCCGATGTAATAGTACTAGATCCAACAAGAAATTGCCCTGCAGCAAAAGTAGGTGCAAAGCAAATTGTTGCAGATTTTAGAGACAAAAACGCAATAATGGAGTTATCATTACAATCTGATATCATAACATATGAAATAGAATCTGGAAATAGTGATGTTCTTGAGACACTAAATAGTGAGGTTATAATAAATCCGTCGCCTGCTACTCTAAGAACAATTCAAGACAAGTATATACAAAAAAAATTCTTGCGCGAAAATAAACTTCCTGTCGCAGATTTTGTATATGTCGAATCAATCTCGGATCTCAAAGAAAAGATCGTATCTTTTGGTTATCCTGTTATACTAAAGGTTAGAAGAGATGCATATGATGGCAGAGGAAATTTCAGAATAGAAAACGCTGATCAGCTCGATCGAGCTTATGAACAATTTAGTGGAAGACCTACAATGCTCGAAAAGATTGTCGATTTTAAAATGGAAGTGTCTGTAATAGCTGCGAGAAATACAAAAGGACAGATTATTACGTATCCACTTGTAGAAAACGTTCATGAACAAAATATACTTAAAATGACAATAGCGCCAGCAAGAGTAAACAAGACAGTATCAAATGAAACAGAAAGTGTTGCTAAAAAAACTATGGAGGTATTACATGGAGCAGGCGTCTTTGGAATTGAAATGTTCGTAACACGAGATGATGAAGTTCTCATAAATGAGATAGCCCCAAGAGTACATAATTCAGGTCATCATACTTTACAATCCAGTGCAACTTCACAGTTTGAACAACATCTGAGGGCAATACTTGGACTTGAACTTGGCAAAACAGACCTACTGCACTATACGGTGATGTATAATATTTTGGGACCCAAAGGGTTCCAAGGACCGTATCAATCAATAACGATTCCACAAAGAGATGGAGTGTATCTTAAAATGTATCAAAAAGACGAGACAAAACCTCAACGAAAAATGGGCCATTTTAATGTAGTCGATGTAAATGATACAAAAAATATTGAAGCCCTGATTAGAAAGGCTGAAGAAATTAAAAATTCTATTAAATTTACTAACTAGAATACATTAAGGTTGTTGTGACACAGCCTCTTTTTTGTAGCTTGCTTTTAGCCAAAGTGGTGTAATTATTGTACTGACTGCAACCATAATGATAATAGTAGAATATACATCCGATGTAAGAACTCCTGATGCTACACCAATTCCTGCAACAATCAATCCGACCTCTCCTCTAGAAATCATGCCTATTCCAACTTGCATTGATTTCTTTTTGTTTTTTAGAAAGATCAAGGCAGGTAATCCACAACCAAAAAGTTTTGTGACAACAGCAACAGCAATCATTACACCACTTAGAATTAAGATTTCAGCATTAATTCCTCTAAAGTCTACTTGAGCACCAATATATGCAAAGAAGAGCGGTGCAAAGATCAACCCTAATTTGCTAATATAACGCTCAATCTTTTCAAAGACATTAGTTGCAGACAATGCCATCCCTACTGCAAATGCACCTACAATAGGTGAAAGACCAATCGAACCTGCTAGTGCGGCAAAACCAAAGAATGAAGCCGTAGTAATAGCCTCTATACTACCTTCTGCTTTCCATACTTTTCGTGCCACTATTCGTGGAATTATCACTATGGCACCAATTAATAGCGCAGCAAAGAAACCAAGTACTTGTAATATTACAAACACAATCTCCATTGGATTGATATCTGCTATGTCACCTGTCGCTGTACCGAGTGAACTTACTACTGATAATACTGCAATTGCAAGTATATCATCCACTATTGCAGCCCCAATTATCAGACGTGCTTCTGGAGTTTGTAGTTTCCCAAATTCACGAAGTACTTGAACTGAAATTGCAATACTTGTTGCTGTAAGTGCAGTTGCAATTAACATTGATTGAAATGCATCGAAACCAAATAAGCCAAACACGACGAATCCTACAAAGAATGGCACTATGACACCGCATGTTCCAACAATAAACGAAGCTTTGCCGCCACGGAAAAATTCCTTTGGAGTTATTTCAAGACCGGCTATGAAAAGAATTACAATTGCTCCAATTTCTCCTAAAATTCTTAATTCATCTAATTGTATCAATGGCGTTCCATCAAAAACAAGGAATGCACCCAGTGCAAATGGACCTATTATCATACCGGCCAAAAGTTCTCCTAGTACTATAGGAAGCTTTATTCTGTGAAATAGCTCTGCCATGAGCTTTGCTGCAAAAAGCAAAATTCCTACACCAATTATGGTTTGGATGAAATGCGATTCAATTGCCAATCTATTTAATCATCTATGCAGGTCAAAAATATCCATATAAGTCAAATTAAATCACTTTCCCTATAGATTAAAAGTTTAATAAAATTCAGTCCTGTCTGATCTTGTGAGTTATTCAAAAAAACCACTTGTTGGAATCATCATGGGTTCAAGCTCCGACAGTAAAATAATGCATGGAGCTGCAACCGTTCTGGATGAATTTGGAGTAAAACATGAAGATCAGATTGTGTCTGCCCACAGAACCCCAACTAGACTATCAGACTACGCTAAACATGCAGAAAAACATGGCTTCAAAGTGATAATTGCTGGAGCAGGAGGATCTGCCCATCTTCCAGGCATGATTGCTTCACATACCATTATTCCTGTGATAGGCGTGCCTATAATGGTCTATAACGACAAATCAGGCAATTCAGACCGCTTCAAGTTCTCTGCTTTTGGTGGCTTGGATTCTCTTCTCTCCATATCTGAGATGCCAACAGGTTCTCCTGTGGTTACTGTGGGGGTAAACAAGGCGGCAAACGCAAGCCTTTATGCCATAAAAATACTCGCCAACGAGTTTTCTGATCTACAAAAGAAGCTAAAGCGCCATAAAGAAAAACAACATTATTCAGTAATAAGAGAATCTAATGAGATGAAGAAACTTGGATTATCCAAGTTTGCAAAGAAAAAATACAAAACATAAAATAAAATCGTTTATTCCAATTTTCATACTTGAAAAAATTAAACAAGTTTGAAAATCTATGTTAACATCCAAGGTTTATTTTGATTTTTTAGTTGTAAAAGCAACGGTGAATAGATAGAATGAAACGATGTAGAATTTGTTACAAACCATATGAAGAGCTCAATGATCACCTACGTGAATTTCACAATGAAATGGGCCATACGTGGAAATAATTAGTACGCAAAAGTACGTTATACACCACAAACTCATTTTTTATATATAATTAAGATACTACGTTATTGAAGAGATTTTATATCAATCCTTTTGTTAACCACTTCAATCATTGCACCCGTTTTGTTAAGATCTTTAATAAATGGTACAATACCTAAAATATTAATCCCAGTGAGCTCATACAATGTTGTAGGCGCGTTTTTTTCTGCGGCAGTGCCTTTTTCATCAAAATTATTTATTACAAGTCCTTTAACCTTAATGTCATAGTCTTTACACATCCTACATGTCATAACGGTATGATTTAACGTTCCAAGGGTTGCTCTTGTTACTATGATGGTTTCAATTGCCATTGCCTTTATCATGTCTGCAACAAAGAAATTTTTTGTAATTGGTGTCATTACTCCACCAATTCCCTCAACTAACAAAACATCATGTATTGAAAGTAGCTTTTTGAAATTAGTAAAAATCATTGGCATGTCAATTGCTCTTTCCAAAAGTTTTGATGCGTCGTATGGGGAGGTTGGAATTGGTAAAAAAACTGGATTTATCAATTCTTCTGGATCCTTTGTGCCAGCAGCTTCTACAAGAATTGCAACATCAGCTGACTTGGAACCTGTTTTTTGTGGATTACCAGAAGCAATTGGTTTCATAATTCCTACATCAATACCTAGCCTGCGCATAGAACCAGCAATACCTGCTGTAATGGCCGTCTTTCCTACCCCTGTGTCAGTACCTGTTATAAAAAAGGCCTTCATGTAAGTAATTTGTCGTTGTTGCTTATGAGTTCACCGTACTATTATTAATGCCAAGTCCAGAATGTGCACTAATTGAATTCCAAGAATTTTGTGTGGCATCCGTATACTCAGATGAAGGAATGGAAAAATTTTGACGTAATAACAAAAGGGGATGGAATGTGGCTTGTTGATTCAAAAGGCAACAGGCTTCTTGATGGAGTTGCAAGCATGTGGTGCAATGTTTGGGGACACTCAAAAAGAGAACTTGTGAATGCGATGATAAGACAAACAAAAAAATTGCAACATTCATCTTTGTTTAATCTTACTAACGAACAGGCAGAACTACTTGCTGAAAAGCTTGTCAAAATTTCTCCTGGAATGAATAAAGTGTTTTATTCCGACAATGGCTCTACTGCAATGGAAATTGCAGCTAAGATAGCTATACAATACTGGCAAAATATTGGAATTAAAAACAAGACAAAGTTTGTTTCATTACAAAATGGATATCATGGAGATACTATTGGAGCAATGTCAATTGGATATGTTCCATTATTTTTTTCTCAATTTAAGAAATTACTTTTTTCCGTAATTAAAACACCAGCCCCTGATGGATACAGAATGCCGAAAGGATTCACTTTCAATGAGTATCAAGATTTTTGCCTTGACAAAATTGAAAATATATTTTCAAAACATGATGATGTTACAGCATTTGTAATGGAAAGTGGTGCACAGGTAGCAGGAGGAGTTGTAATATATCCACCAGGATTCCAAAAAAATGTAAGTCGGATATGCAAGAAATACAACGTATTGTTTATTCTAGATGAAATTGCAACAGGGTTTGGTAGACTTGGCTCATTTATAGAATACCACGCACAAAACAGTATTCCAGACATAGTATCATATGGAAAAATGTTAACAGGCGGTTATCTACCACTTGCTGCGACTCTGACAAATGAGAAGATCTATGATGCCTTTCTTGGCAATTACCATGAGAGAAAGCATTTCTTTCATGGTCATACTTTTACCGGAAACCCAGTTGCATCAGCTACTGCCCTTGCAAACCTTGAACTATACAAAAAAAATAGACTAATTTCCAAGATTAAGAAAAGATCGAAATTATTTGCATCAAAAATTGAGGAGATTAGAAATTTGGATCTGGTAGGTGATGTAAGACACAAAGGTATGATAATGGGAATAGAACTTGTAAGCGATAAAAAGAAAAAGACCCCAGTAAAACCAGAGAAATCAATTCATAAGAAAATTTTTGTCGAAGCTAAAAAACATAGCATATACTTACGAACCCTAGGTCATATTGTAATGATTGTACCACCTCTTGCGATCTCTGCTGAAGAACTTGACTTTTTACTAGATGGTACCATAGATACAATAAAAAAAGTCACGAAGGAAATTTAATTATCGCCCTCGCGCTCTTCTAAGTTTGACACCGAGCTCTCGGATCTGTCGGTTACGTACTGCAATAGATAATTTCAGTCTCTTGGTTTCTCTTCTTGCCATGTCGCGCTCTCTTTTAGCTTTGTTTAGAGCTGCGCGTGCAGTGATCATTTGTTTACGCGTTGGTGCAGGTTTAGCTCGTCTCTTTGATTTTTTTGATCGCCGTTTAGACGCCATGATTGGCTTGTAATGTACTGATAATTAAGAATGGTTTGTCAAGTGTTTTCGTCTTGTTCTGACTTTAACAGAACATTGTTCTTATATTGTGAAAGAGAAAGATCGCTATGCCACAGATTCGCATATGTCCCAATTGTAAAAAACCACTTCAAACAGGTGAGGTCCACAGTTGCCCAAGGACAATACCATCAGAGTTTGTAATATGCAGCAAATGCGGACACAGATACAGAGTGGGACGTGGACACATCTGTCCTACAATGATAAAGTAAAAAACGTAAACCCTAAGGATTTTGATGGTTTACATTAGAATAATCTTAATTAGTGTATTCGGAAGACTGAGGTTGTGAATTCCGAACAATCTCTCATAACAATCTGTAAAGAAAGGGTTGTGTCAGGGGAGAAAATCACATCAAATGAGGCGGTTTCGCTTATCAACATATCAGATGAATCGTTACCATTTCTATCTGATGCGGCAAATGAGATTACGAGAAAATTTAATGGCAACATAGTGGATGTTGAGACACTTATCAATGCGAAAAAGGGAACTTGTCCTGAGGATTGCTTTTTTTGTTCACAATCAGCATTTTACAAAACAGGTATTGACACATACAAACTATTGCCAACAGAAACCATAGTAGCTAACGCAAAAGAAGCAAAAGAAAATGGTGTTAAAAGCTTCTGTCTTGTTTGTGCGTGGCGTGGTCCATCAGAACATGACTTTGATCAAATATGCAAAATTATAGAAAAGGTAAACGCTGAGACAAGCATTGAGATAAACTGCTCTCTTGGATTCATAGATGAAAAGATGGCTAGGCGTCTTAAGGATCTTGGAGTAAAAAGATACAACCATAATTTAGAAGCATCACGGAGTTTCTTTCCAAAAATTTGCACTACGCATACCTACCAAGACAGAATTGATACTGCATGGATAGTTAAGAAAATTGGTCTTGAACTTTGTTGCGGTGGAATTATTGGGATGGGAGAATCTAGAATACAAAGATTGGAACTTGGGTTAGACTTGGCAAAATTAAATCCGGAAGAATGTCCAATTAACATTCTTGTACCACAAGAAGGGACTCCGCTTGAGCTTCAAGCCAAACTATCAGTTGGAGAAATACTCCGTACAATAGCTGTGTTTAGATTTTTGATGCCAAAGACTATACTGAAGATAGCAGGTGGCCGAGAGATTCATCTTGCAAATGATCAAGAAAAGGCGCTTCTTGGAGGTGCAAATGGAATTATTACTGGAGGATACCTAACTATCGGAGGCAATGCAGCTCAAGAGGACTTGCAGATGATCTCAAGAATAGGTCTTGAAGCATAAATTTGATTTTGTAATCTCCAGCCTTGAAAAAATAAGAGCTAGGAATCTTTACAGAAAACTACAAGACAATAAGATAGCAGGACCTTACATCATATTCAAGAGAAAAAGACTGATCAATCTCTGCTCAAACGATTATCTTGGACTTGAGGTACACCAAATCTCAAAAAGACAGCTACAATCAAGCTCAAGACTTGTTGCAGGAAATGATTTTTCATTTAGAATTCTAGAAGAAAAGCTTGCACACCATAAATCACAAAAATCCGCTCTGATATTTCCTACGGGATATATGGCCAACTTGGGTTCAATAGCCACATTAGCACAAAAAGGCGACCTGATTTTAAGTGACGAGTTAAACCACGTTAGCATAATTGAGGCCTGCAGACTTTCAGATGCAAAGGTTTCGATCTATGAACACAATAATACAGATGACCTTGAAAAAAAGCTGCAACAGCATGCAAATCACAAATTCATAGTAACAGAGGGGATCTTCAGCATGGATGGAGATTTTGCAAGCCTAAAGGAGATTTCGGATGTAGCAGCAAGAAAAAATGCCATGTTGATCCTTGATGATGCACATGGAGACTTTGTAGCTGGTAAAGATGGTAAGGGAACAGCTTACCATTTTGGAGTCACAAAGAAAATTGATGTCTATGTGAGTAGCTTAAGCAAAGGACTAGGAGCATTTGGAGGATATGTTGCATCCCAAAAAAACGTAATCGATCTTATGATAAACAGATCAGGGCCATTTATCTACACGTCAGCTTTACCAAACATTATTGTAGAGTTTGCGTTGAAAAGATTTGCCTCTAACAGAGAAAAACAAAGGAAAAAATTGTGGAGAAATATCAAATTAATGAACTCCGGACTAAGATCTCTTGGATACGAGCTCAATTCTTCAAGCCAGATAATTCCGATCATAATAGGAAAAGAAAAAACAGCAATGGCGTTTGGAAGATATCTTTATGAAAAAGGCATATTTGCACAGCCAATTCGCTATCCTACTGTTAGGCTTGGTCAGGCAAGGATAAGGATTTCAGTTACTGCCTGGCTCTCAGATAACCATATTGAAGAATCTCTTAGTGTGTTTGAATCTGCAGGCAAAAAGTTTGGTATTCTGTAGAACAAATACGATGAAAGTTGAAATTGTATTCATCCAGTACGTGCAACCATATTCCAGTAGACTGCTCCTGCTATAATTGCAGCCAATACTATTCCTACTATTACGAGTCGCTTATTCACAAAGTGTGATCCATACAAGAAGGATAAAAATCGTTATGGTAACAATTTGGAGCTGATTTGGAACAAGCTATTAATAAAAACAAGCCAAATTTAGTTCGATGGCAGAAATCACTATTGCAATTGCAGCTATAGCTGGGCTTGGTTCTTTTCTTGCGCCATGTATACTGCCAATGATACCTGCATTTTTAGCTTACATATCTGGAACTACCATAACTGAGCTTCAAAGGAACAATGGAACCGTTAATCTAGTTTCAAACAGACTTAACGTTTTACTAAATACGATCTTTTTTGTTTTAGGATTTTCAGTTGTATTCTCAGTCTTTGGAGTGATCCTAAATAGTGTATTATCTAGCTCGGCAGCAAGTCTTATTTCTGGATTTAATCAAATTGGCGGAGTTGTTATAATTGGATTTGGTGCATTTATGTTGCTATCAACTAAATTTAGAAATCTTAATTTTGAAAAAAAGTTTCTTCCAAATCGCACCAAAGCAAGTTACCCTCTCTCATTTCTTTTTGGACTAGCCTTTGCAGCGGGTTGGACACCATGCATTGGACCGATTTTAGGAAGCATCCTCACTTTAGCAGCAACATCACCAGGACAAGCATTTACATTGTTGCTTACTTATTCACTAGGGCTGGGAATTCCATTTATTTTAATGGGAATATTCTTTTCAAGATTTACAAGACTAATTAAATCATTAAGCAAACATTTGAAATATTATTCAATAATCATGGGCTCTTTTATCATATTGTTAGGAGTTTTAGTATACACAAATCAGTTAGCAACGATAGCAAGTTTTCCTTTACTCAATGATTTGCTGTTACTAGGGTGAAAATATGAGAACAGAAGTAAAAACTGCACTTGTCATGGGAATAGTACTTGTAGCAACAGTGAGCGGAATAGGTGCCTATTTTTCGTCTCTTGAGGCGCCTGTAGAATCTAAAAATCAAGCAGATATGAACGCCCAAACACAAACGGCTGACAATAGCGTCACAAAAATTGATAAATATAGGTTCAAAAAAGCACCTGATCTAGTTGGGATCGCAGGCTACATCAACACAACTCCAGAGGAGCTAAAAGCTTCCATAAAAGACAAGGTTGTACTTTATGACATCTGGACTTATAGCTGCATAAATTGTATCAGAACACTTCCATACATTACCGCATGGAATGACAAGTATGCGGATCAAGGCTTGCTGATAATTGGAATACATTCTCCAGAGTTTGAATTTGAAAAAGATTTCAATAATGTAAAAATCGCGGTAGAAAAATACGGCATTACATATCCAGTTGTACTTGACAATGACATGAAAACTTGGAAAGCGTTTGAAAATAGATATTGGCCAAGAAAATACATAGCTGATTCTGAAGGATACATAAGATATGATCACATTGGTGAAGGTGCATATGACGAAACTGAAAAAGTAATACAACGACTTTTAGAAGAACGCGCTCAACTTCTTGGGCTAAATGTTGCTGCAGCTCAATCACTAGTTGATATAGAAGAGCATCAATTTTCTGCAAGAACTCCAGAGCTTTACTTTGGATACCAGTTTGCGGCAGGAAGAAATCATCTTGGAAATTCAGAGGGCTTTAAGCCAGAACAGAGTGTAACTTATTCTATACCAGACAAATTATACAGAGACTTTTTCTATATTGAAGGAAAATGGCAAAATTTTGCAGATAGAATGAAGCTTGTTTCAGAAGAAGGAAAAGTTGTGCTGCCGTATTTTGCAAAATCGGTCAACATTGTAGCGTCAAATAACGCCGATCTCCAGATTCTGCTTGATGGAAATCCAATTACACAAGAATATGCTGGAACTGATGTACAAGACGGAATGGTTCATGTCACTGAAGATAGACTGTACAACATCATATCTTCTGACAACGCAGGAGAACATACGCTTACGATTATCGCAAACGTTGGTTTTGAGATCTACACCTTTACTTTTGGCTAACACATTGTGCTATAGATATTTCAAAATTCGAATTTAGAAATATTGTATGTAAGTGCGGCAAACAATGCATATGTATCCATGCACTAGTGTCACTGCAGTGACATATGGTAGTGGAACTTGACGGTTTAAAATCTAGATTTTGATCGCATTCAGGTGCAAGATCACGACATTTGTTAGTAAATGGAATCAACACAAGGAGACCATATCTCAAAAAGTAATTGATAAGGTACGACCTGATGCACCACTCAAACCAAAAATAGATGAAGCACAAAAAAAGCTTCAACTTCAGATACAAAAGCTTGATTCTATTACAATAAAATTAAAAGAAAAGGATAATTTTATTTTCAAAAAAGTTGTTGAAGCGGTAAAAACGCAAAATAAACAATATTCTCAAGCATATGCGCTTGAGCTCCACGAAATTAGGAAGATGAGCAGGATGATTACAGGTGCCAAGCTTGCACTAGAACAGATCCAAATTAGATTGAATACCATTTCTGAGCTAGGAGATGTGGTGGTCACATTGAGCCCATGCATGTCAATAATCAAGGGACTTGGAGCAGGACTTGGTGGTCTCATGCCAGAGGCAAACGCATCCATGCAAGATCTCTCAGCCATACTAGGAGATATCATGTCTGGTTCATCAGTCAATTCTGAGCATACCCTTGCTATAGATAGTGGAAATACAGATACAGCAGCAATACTTGAAGAGGCACAATCAGTACTGGAAGGACATATACGACAGACTATTCCAGAAGTGCCAAGCGATCTTCCAGCGGCAAAGCGCACAGAAGCTGCTACTTAGATTTTTTATTACTTATTTCTAAGAGAATTTTTTTAATCCTAGATATAGTTGGATAGCTATATCCACGTTTTCTATAGTTTGCAATCATCTTCTTCCAGTTTTTTAGCCTCCACTGAGCCTGCTCGGATGTAATAGAATGAATTTCTCGTTTGATTATGCTTTTTCGACCAACCTTAAGCACACCAGCATCCTTTGCTTCCCACCTATTTTTTGCAAAATGAAGACCTGCCAATATTTCTTCTATTGGCATTTCGTTAAAGTATTCCTGAATTTTTTTTATCTGAGCATCGGTTGGTTTTTGATTTGTTTTCAAAGAGAAGTCAAATTTTTCCACGATGATATTTGTAAGAATGACTATTTAATGTGAATTATCGAGTTTTGTTTTTTGATTAACTTGGATTTGATTCTTTGATCCGTTTCATAACTACTTCCAAATCGTTCAGTGGAACAATCTTTACTGTACTGTAAGAAGATATTCCAGCTTCAATGCATAATGTTTCTATATCGTGAGCGCTTTCAGCATCAAAAATTATTATCCATTCATGTTCAAGCACAGACATGTAAAAGCCAACAACTTGCTTTACCCTGTATTTACCCATATTTGATTTCATTTTATCTTGAATCTGTAGAAAAATTTCCTTACTATGCTTGTTATTTAATGGACAGGATTCTGGACTATGAATTGCGAACACACCAAATAACATTATTCACTCTCCAATAGACAAGCAATTTAAAGGCTATTTTCCTTTGTGTCGATTTCATCGATAAGAAGTTTGGACTTTTTAATATTATATACGTGTAGCAAGAAAATTATTGGATGACAAAAAAGCCATTATAGGCATATGCCTCGGAATTGCTTTGGCAATGTTTATTGTTGGATTTGTAGCTGGCCAGATATTTCAAGCCAATTTATGATTTACACACTTGACAATCACAATCCATCATGCCTGATTTTCCCATACACTGTTCATGTTTTTGATCAAAACACTTGTGGCATGTGACCATTATTCCGAGTATGTTAAACTGTCATAAAAGTGCCTTCTTTTTGAATCAAACGTTAACTAAATCAATTTGTGCTGTTAGTTTATCTTAAGACATCCATGTTGTGATATATTCGATCTGTGATAGAATGGTAAACTGTTGGGTTTGTTATCTCGTAACCAGACCAAATCCTAGCCCAACAGTTTTTTACAAATATTTTCGGAATCGGATGGTTTTAGGTATGATTTTGTATCTCTTCTCAGTTGGTTCCTTGAATTACGAGATGGAACTGTTTTTAGTAAGCAGTTTCTGATGTCATCGTGGAAGACGTCAAAAGCAAATGGGGAAATAGGTTCATAATTGCAGCCATAATCCAAGGCGGAATCATAACTTTCATGGCCTTAAGTATTGTTGGAGTTCAGGCAGTTTCTTCTACAGAAGTAAACATGATCCAGTTTTTATCATTATCTTTTGAGGGACCAGCAAAGTGGTTCTTTCTTGGATTGATGTTCTACCTGGTGCTAATTGTTGCCATAGCAGTAACTGCTGTTTTTTACAGTCATTTAGAAATCAATCTTAAGAGAAAGTTTTCTGGAATAACCAGAGTTCTTGCAGGAATACATCTAATAGGTATGAATGTTGGTGGAACTGGGACAACTTTGCTTATGATATTTGCTGGATTGGCTGGTTCTGGAGCTCTTTCGTTATTTACTATGGGGGAACTAGGTAAACAAGACATAGCTGTAATGGACTCTTTTATCCCGCCAATAGCCGGATTTATTGGAGTTCTTGCCATAGGAGTTTTGTGCGGTGGACTGGCTTATACAATAGCATACCTAAAGAAAACACCAGCAGAATAGGTGGGAATTAAACTAGATTTAAGACAGAACAAAATTGAGACACACGCTTGTTGTACTGAAACAATGTATCCTCCAATTTATATATGGAATTTCTGATGGTAATAACATGCCTACTATAAATTTGAAAAAAGACGAACATATTGAAGAAATTCATAGCAGGTATGTTTTCGAAGGGGATACAAAAAAAGAAAGAGCATCAACACCACAAACCTCTGAAATTGTATCAATGGATGAAAATTTTCACACCACAACAAATACGCCTACTGTAATTTATAAAACAACAGAGTTAAATGAATCAACTACTGCTTAAGTGATTTAATGGCTCAACAGCCACCACAACAACCAATGCCTCGAGACTATGAGGATATGGAATTTACGATAGAGGGCGAGGATTGGAATAGATATGAATTAAAAGATGGCACTACAATACGTGGAAGGGTAATTCTACAAAAGGTAATTCGTGATCCCTATAAACCGAACAACTTTAGTTTTAAAATCTCACCTCCAATGTGGTCAGTTTATGCTCCAATCACGTCTAGAAGTGAGCCAAATATCAAGGCGGGAGAAAGAATAGTTGGTGCAAAATATGAAGCTCAAATTAACGTGAACCATGAACCTTGGAATGTCTATCGATTAGTAAAAACTGGTCAAAAATTGAAAATAAAACTTAGTGTCACAGAAATAAGCAGGTTTGTTGATAAATTCGATGCTGATGGAATGCCCGTATATGATGTGCCGAGTGGTGTATCTATAGCAGTATCACCTGCTGATACAACAAAAGGTCAATAGAAAACTCTTACCCTCCGAAACTTAACAAAGAGAATTTTAGAAGGCTAACCTCTAACATCTTAACGGAAGTAAAAGTCACATGGGTTAAATATCAAATACAAAGTTTTGCTAAACCATCCTTTTTAGCCGGGGTTTAGCTTTTATTCGTACTAATAAAAGTCAGACAATCTTTTGCTGGGCAAGGGGGGTGTTTTGACGCTTGGCTGTCATATACACGCACAAATGTTAAACCCCCCGCTAAAAACCCATTTTTTGAAAAAATCACGCTATTCGTAAATTATTGAAAATTAGAGGGGATTTAGCTTTTACGAGGGAATCTTTTCTCTGCTCTGAACTATCTCTATTTCCACAGTTTCTATTGGTTCATCAACCACATTACGTCTAATAGAAAACATCTTTGGTTTGTCAAAGTCTTTCGTACAATCTGGACATGCATACACAAGAATCCTGTATTCATTTGGGGCTTTTGGGTTAGAAAGGCGGGGGTAATAGACCAACCTTCCTCCGCAATCGACGCAGTACCTATTAGCGCGTCGTGTCCTGGCCAATGCGAACCTCCTGCATGTATCCTAATGTTGTGATCAGTATAAGATCTAGGCAGTCTAATAGAATAAACACGGATGTGATCTTGTATAATGTTTCTAATTTCGAGTTATGAAATATTAAAAATTGGCACATGTGATTTTTAATATTGACGCATCACCAGCAAAATATAATATTTCAAAATTCGAGTTTAGAAATATTATGCGCCGCCCGTCAGACTTGAACTGACGACCAGCTGATTAACAGTCAGCTGCTCTACCACGCTGAGCTAGGGCGGCAATAGGTCTTGTTCCTAGTCTATTTGGATTTAATCTTTTGCTAAGATTATTTTTCTATGCCAACAGATTTTTCAAAAAGATAGATGCCGTCAAGAAAGACTCTGTGGTCTTTGTTTTTGACTTTGGTATTTTGTTGTAAGCTTGCAGCTGTTTGAGAAACATCTGTCAGTACAGGTCCTGTCAAGATCACATCATCCCCTTTTGCAACAACTTTGGTATCGCCATGTATTTTTGAAACCCTTGGAGCTCGTTCTCCTTGGAAATTCTCAACTAAGATGTTACCATCTTTTACCTTCACTGTGATTGGAAAGTGTGCATATACAATTTTCATCTTCAAAGTATAGCCTTTTTGTACTCCCTCAATTAGAGTCTTAATTATTGATTGTGCGGTATTAAATATGGCGTAGTCTTTTTTTCTGACTCCAAGTGATTTTATAATTACATTTTTGCCATCTACTTGCAAGTCTACTGGGATTTTCTTGAAGTCCTTTCTTGTTTTGCCAAGAGGCCCCTCAACACGCAGCATTCGCTTTACCAAAGAAACCTTGACATTTTCTGGTACGGCTAATGAGACCTCGTGTAGTTCGATTTGCTTAGTAGACATATCCTATCAACAATCCTCCAAGTCCTTTGTGTACGGCCTCATGGTGAGACATTACTCCTTGATTTGTAGTTACTAGTAACATACCTCTTGAATATGAGGGAAGATATTCTTGCTCCCATTTGACATAATCTCCCTTTCTAACCTTGAATCTTGGCGTAATAGCACCACATTTTGTAATTTTTGCCAAGAGCTGAATCTTGAATTTGCCACCCCTCCTGTCGTCAATATGCTCAAATTCGCCTATGTAATTGTGATGTTGAAGTGTTTTGAGTACTTCCATAGCAAGCTTCGAAGCAGGCAATACTACACATTCACTTTTTCGTCTATCTTCCGTATTAAATAATGTAACAAACAGATTTGCAAGGATGTTACTTGTTGGCATCTTTTCACCTAAACTTCCTAAATCCTAGTGATACCGCAACCTCTCTGAAGCAGCGCCTACAGAGGTCCAAGTCATATTTTTGAATGACTGCATTGTAATCGCCACAGCGCTTACACCAACGTGAACCCTTACCAAATTTATGCACTGTTCTTCCTGTCACTTTATAGTCTCTATTCTTTACCATTACACAACCTCTATACCAAATTCTTTCGTTAGAAATTCCTTTGCTTCTTGACTTGAAATTCTATGATGCCTTCCCACACTTGCTTTGTGTTTACTCCGAAATCTAATATTAAATCCAGGTCTTTGCAACGAAATTGACACATCTAACCCTAAAATGCCAACTTTAGGGTCATATTTTACTCCAGGAATATCTATATGCTCTTTTATTCCAAAAGAAAGGTTGCCAAATTCATCAAAAGACGATCCCTTTATCTGATTGCCTTTTGCTGCAAAGAGTCTCTTGATTAACTCAAGTGCAGGCTTTCTTCTAAGTGTTACAGCAACACCTATTGGCTCTCCTTTGTGCACTCCCCAATCTCTTTGTGTTGCCTTCGCGTAACGTGGACTAGGTTTCTGACCAGTAATTTGTTCTAGTGCAAGTTTTGCCTGCTCAATCGGTTCTCCCGATTTCCCGACACCCATGTTTAGTACTACCTTTGCAATCGAAATTTTTTTCATAGGGTTTTGTAGTTGTTGCGACATAGTATCACTCTATTTGAATTACTGGTTTGTCCTTTCCTACTGCCATCACAAGGTCAACAGGAATCTCAATCTGTCTTTCTCCTATGTTTACTAATGCACGTCTTGGAAGGACAAATGTGCCTTCCTTTATTTCGTCGACTTTTCCTATATGACCTGCGTTGATTCCACTAGTTACAATAACTTGACAGCCTTTTTCTAGTTTAATTACCTCAAGAATTTTTTGTTCTGGGATCTGTATAATGCATGTATCTCCTACGTTTACCTGTACATCAGTAATAAGTGAACGTCCGTCATGGAAGCCAAGTTGAGTTTTTGAGCCTCGTATTGTTACTTTTTTTGTCATCTTTACAAGTTTCTTTGTTTTTTCTGATTCATTTATCTTGATTGGTTGAAGAACTGTAGAGTCTTTTGGAACTAACCTGTAAATATCTGGCAGGCCTTCTAGTTCAACCACATCCATAAGGCCTATGCCGTGATGAAGCGAACGTCGCTTAATTCCATCTACTTTTACTTTTCTACCATAAATAACCGATTTTGCTTCTCTTAGTGTGGTAACAAGTTTTAGAGTATCACGCAAAAATACGGCACTTGGTATTGAAACATTCTTTGGATGACCCCCAGGTCTTACAGTTACTACAAATCTTGAATCCTTTCTTGTGATTCCCCAAAAGGGTGGTGCCATTTGTCTTTTTAGTTTCTTGCTTCCTGCTATGCTTACCATTATCTGTTATTCTCCTTTTTCATCGGCTTTGTTGTTTTTGTTTGTTTGTCTTTTTTGCTTGGCTTTGATTTTTCTTTTGGTGTTTCCTTTGCAGATTCTTTAGTTTTAATTGATTTTTCCTTTACTTTTTTATCTTCTTTTGTAGTTTTAGGCTGCTTGTCTTTTGTTTTATCTTCTTTTTTAGTATCTGAAGACGTAATGGCTTGTTTTTCCTTTAGTTTTGTTGGTTCCTTTGGTTTTGGAAGTTCCTTTGTAGGCTCGACAGGTTTTTCTGTAGGAACCATGGTCTTTTGTCCTTCCAATCTACTTTGCCTCCATTTGTCATCTAGATTCAAGCTAGTAATCATGACGTTTGATGTGTGAATGTAAATGTCTACATTTCCACCCTTGAGTTTTTCACGTTTTATTCCTTCTATTGCTATACCATTTTTTTCAGTTGATACCTGTGTTACCTTGCCATCAATGCCTTTGAATTCTCCACGCATTACCCTTACTGTATCACCTTCTACAACGCGCGCACTACGTTTTCCATATTTTTCCCTTAGATCTTTCGAGAAAGTACACCCAAGTTGTCTACTTCGTGTGTGATTTGCAGCAGCAAAGATCTGTCTATTTCTAATTATTGTAGGCTTCATTTTATACCACCATTGATGCAAGATTTGCTATTCTTGGCCACTTTTCTGATGCCTCTACAGCTACAGGCCCTTTGATCTCAGTTCCCTTGATCTCTCCTTCAGGCGTGACAAGTACAGCCGCATTATCTTCAAACGTAACTCGTATTCCACTAAGCCTTTTGATTGGATACTTTTGTCGTATAATGACAGCGCCATAGATTTGTTTACGAAGTTCTCCTGGTCCTTTTTTTACAACCACATTAACAAAATCTCCCACCGCTGCAGCTGGATATCGTGAAACTCTAGTCTTTGTTTTTTGCACCATTACAATTTCCAACACCTTTGCACCTGTATTATCTGCACATACAACTCGTGCGCCAAGTGGCAGTGCCCTTGTTATGTATGGTCGGAATTCTTGTACTCCCTTTGCAGATACTGCACGGCTCTTTGTTGCTGCCATTATGACAAAACCTCCACTACTACAAAAGAGACACTTTTTGATATCGGTTTACACTCTGCGGTTAAAACAACATCACCTTCTTTTGCATCAATACAAGATGGCTTGTATGCATGAATCTTGCTCTGGCTGCGGGCATATCTTTTGAATTTAGTTATCATTTTTGGGTACTCTTGCTGAATTACAACCATCTTTGGTGCCTTTGCGCTTACTACCTTTCCTTCAATTAGCTTGCCTCTTACACTAAGTGTTCCATGAAAGGGACAGAGATGATCAGCGCACTCTGTTTTTGGAGGCGGAACTGAAATTCCTATGTTTCTGGTCATACATTTGCTCCTAATCTTTCTTGCGGACGTTTTAACAAGAGATTTCCAGATATCAAAACTTCTTTACCATCAAAAGAAAAATTCCATTGAGTATTTTCTTTTGGAAATTTTTTAATTCCTTTATCAGTGCTGAGAACCATCATAGATTTTGTTTCATCTATAATTCTACCACATTGTCCAACAATTTGTTTATTATTACATTGTACAATCCGTGCATCAAGTCCTATCAGCTCATGCATCGTAATGTTTTCTTGAGTAATCATTGTTTTTTCATCTCGTTTAACCTTGTCAGTATTCGTGCAATGTCTCTTCGCAATGGTCGTACTTTGCCATTTTCTTTCCTAAGAGTGCCTTTAGACCCTTCCACGCGTAGTTTAGTAAGCTCAGAGCGCAGTTGTCCTAGTCTGTCTTTTAGATCTGTTTCATTAAATTCTCTTACAGTCTTCATCTTTAATCGTGTCAATTACTTTAGCTCCTCCTCTACTTCTTCATATGTTTCCACAGATTTGACAAGTTCTTCTTCTCGCGCGACTAGCTCACTTTCTGTTCTCGGTTTTGTTGGATCCTCTGGTATCTCTTCTAGCATTGCGACTTCCTCTTCTTCCTCGATTTTTTTCTCAGCCTTGACAGGGGCAGCTTTTTTACCTATTTTGAGCTCAAATTCTGGAATGTGTCTTTCCTTTCTTGCAATCCTGATTCGCACACCAATAAGGCCCATCTTAGTATTAACATGAACTATGTCTTCCAAGACCACAACACTTGCATGATGACCAGCTCGTGGCAAAATTCCTTTACTATGCTTTTCAAATGAAGAGCGTTCGCCTCTAAGTTTTCCAGAAATTGTAATTTGCACTCCCATGGCACCAGCATTCATTATTGTTTGCATTGTCCACATCACAGCACGCCTAAATGCAGTACCTCTTGCCAAGTGTTGTGACATTCTGTTGCACATAACACTTGGCTGCAGCTCAGGCTTGTCAATTTCAATTACTGAAATTTGTGGGCTTTTAAGACCAAAATCTGTTTCAAGTACTTTAGTCAAGTCACGTATACCTGAACCTTTTCTGCCTATTACTATTCCAGGTCTGGTTACATGTAATGCCACACGAGTTCCTGTTGGTGTTTTTTGTATGTCTACGTCTGAAAACCCAGCTTCTTTGATTGCTTCTCTCAGGTAGTCTTTAAGTAACATTATTTTGTAACTGTCATTGACCACATTTTTCACTGATGACATTTCAAATCTCCTGTGCTACAAGCTCTACATGCGTTAGTATGTCAATTTTTGGAGATGCTCTTCCCATCGCACGTGGAATGAATCTTTGGATTTTTCTTCCTTTGTGAACAGTCGCATTTATTATCTTTAGCCTATCTAAATCCATTCCACGGTACTCGGCATTTGATTCCAAGTTGTCAAGCAGTTTGATAAATTCAGTAGCGGCTTTTTTTGGATATCGTCCTGACATCACACCAGTGTCTGACTTGTGTCCAACTTCATTTTTGTATCTTCTAAAGGGGACTGCTCGCTTTAATCTTACAACGTCTTGTAGATAATTCCGTGCCTTTTCGACTGACATTCCTTTTATTGCAACTGCAATTTCACGTGCATGCTTGTGCGAAATAGTTTTTTCTCGTAAAGCAGAACGAACGTGTTTTGTTTTGTCGTAGTTTTGGAAAGAGTATCTGAAGCCAGACATATTAATCACTTTAATGGTACGTACAAGCTTGACCTTGATGCCCCCACACCAGGTGCTCCATGACTAACTCTTTTGTTTGTTAGTGCATATTCTCCAAGATAATGACCTATCATCTCGGGCTTTATGACAACAGGCACAAATTCTTTCCCGTTGAAAACATTTATCGTTATACCTATCATGTATGGCAAGATAATCAAATCTCTTAGGTGGGTTTTGATTGGAGTTGTTAGTTTACCTGCCTTTGCTAGTTTTGTTTCTTCAAGCAGTTTTCTTTTTCCGTCGGTTATGCCTCTAGTAAGAGATCTTCTTGCCCTTGCAGGCAAAAGCTCAAACAGTTTTTCTAGTGACGAATTCTGAAGATCCGCTGTTGTAACTCCTCTATACTTGAACTCTTTAACCATTCAAAGTCACCATTATGCGAGAGGAAAGGCGTATCATATTATAGCATTCCTATCTTTGTTGCAAGATCCCGTGCCTTTTCTGTGGTTTGGAATTTAACAAAAGCCTTTTTGCCATAAACCGTTCTGCATACATTTACATTCACAGGCTCTTCGTTGTATAGAATTTTGACTGCTTCCATTATTTTTGGTTTTGTGGCAGTATCCTTTACTATAAAACATATTCGATTTTCTTTTTCAATCAAGGCAAATGTCTTTTCTGTGATGTACGGTTTTAGTACTACTTGAATGGCTTCGTCTGCATTCATCTTGTGGTCACCATTAGCTCCAAGTGTGGAGATTTTATCTTTGCAAGTTCTTCTATGGCACTTTTTGAAAATACTGTTAATCTAATTGGTTGTGAACCTGGAGCCAAGTCCAAAACGCTCAGACTGTTTACTGGCTTTACATCAACACCTAAGAAAGTACCGCAGGCTTTGGAGAGATTCCTAGGATCCTTAACTACAATTAGGATGCTTTTGCCAACTTTGGTTTTTCTTCCACGTAAAAGTGGCTTGCCTGAGCGTCGTTTTAATCGTGATCGTAATCTATCTATGTCTTGTGTCAGGTTTAATGCATCAAAGAATTTTGCAAGGTCTTTTGATTTTGATATAGATTCAATTTCATCAGAAACAACAATTGGAAATGAATCTAGTTTGTCAATGTTATGGCCACGAGACTTTATCAAAGAGGAGGATGTAGTTGCTGCGATTGCAGAGCATAACGCAAATTTGTTTTCTTTTTTGTTTAACATTTTGTAAACTATTTTTTCTGTAGTGGGCGGATGTGCCTGTCTTCCTCCTCTTACCATTGCCACTCCACCGCCTTGACCCTGTCTTCCACCACCGCCTCCACGCATTCTTGCAACTCGTGCCTGGTGGTGTCCAGTAGGTGGACTGTTTGACTCTGCTACAACATCCATACCAGCATTTTCGTATCGTCCTTGAGTCTGAAATTTGTGCGATTCTAAATGTATGTAGACTTTGTGTAATAGATCAGTTCTAAGTGGAGTAGAAAATACAAGTGGTAATTCTACTTCATCTGTCTTTGAACCATTTATTGAAAAAACTTGCGCTTTCATATCATTATCTCCAAAACATTAGGCGACGCTATCTTGGTAACTCGTTGACGCATAGGCGATCGTAGTTTAACTAGTCGCCTGTAAGTTCCAGGAATGGACCCGCGCAATACAACAAAATCTCCATCTACCAATCCATAATGTTTGAATCCTCCTGCAGGATTTATTTTGAATTCATTACTTTTGGTGTTGCTCATTATCATAATTCTTTTATTGTATTCTACCCTTTGGTGAAATCCTCGCTGGCCTGCTCTTGGAACTGTGTACATTATGGTTGCAGGGCTTATTGGACCTAGTGTACCAAGAGCTCTAACACTTTTTCTTGATTTGTGCTGCTTCTTTTTTACACCCCATCTTGTAATTGGTCCTTCTATTCCCTTACCTTTTGTTATAGCAGCAACATCAACATCTACACCTTTTTGAAAAACTTGATCAACTTTAACTTGCTTACCCAAAAGATCCTTGACAAAAGAAAATTGTTTGGCAATATCGCCCCCCTTTACAGCCACCTCAAAAACGTATGGCTTTTTTTGTTCTCTGCCAGCGTGTTGGGGGCTGACCGCCACAATGGCAAAAAGATCCGAGACTCTGCCCAGAGATCTTTCAGCCTTTTCAAGACTTTTTTCATCAGATTTTGCTGTAAATAATCTTGACAGCTCTTTTGGTAATTCCTTTGCATATACGTCAAAAATTGAGTTTAATCCGTATCTGTCCTTTGAATAACCACGTATTCCAATTACTGTTAGAGGCGGAGTAACAACAACTGTTCCTAAGCTGACAAGCTGCTTTCCAAAGTTGGGGGTTTTTTCCCTGTCATCTATACTTGCAATACGAATACAACCAGCCTTGAAACCAGCATGTGCCAAAAGTTTTGGTTGATCGCCTTCCTGATCTGGCCACGTACGGATTCTTGCTTCCATGCTCTTAGCTCGCGCTCTTGGAAGGTATGCAAGGCTTCCTCGCCTTGGTTGGCTGTGTTTTCTATGACCCATAGATAAACGCTAGATGTCGTAAACCCCATTATAAGTCTACTATCAGAAATAATAATTTGATCTAATTTTTACGAAAATTTTTGATCTATGGATTTAACAAGTTAGTTATTGTCGCTGCAAGTACTATTCCACCTATTATAATTCCTGCAACTCCAACTGTGATTGCAAAAAGTAAAAACTTTTTTTGTTTTGACAACAAAACCATGTAATGAAAAAATAATATTAAACTTAATTGCGTGTAAGTACGTTTAAAACTGCAAGAGTTCCAAGTATTGCTTCTTCAAGTCGAACGGTCTCAGTAGCTTGCTCTGGAAAAAAATTAAGAATGTGTGACTTTGGTATCTCAGTTATTGCTTTTCCTAGAATTTCATGTAATCCTCGTTCAGGAGAACCAAAAACAACAAGTACTGAATTGTTTGAAATTTCATCAAAATGTTTTTGTGCCTTATGTATTGTCTTACCTTTTTTTGAGGTAAGTATAACATGAGAATTCCAGTTGGAGAGAAGCGTACGCAGATTTGCGCTCTCTTTTACTTCATATCCCCAGTATTGACTGATTTCATTCCTAGAGATCTGTTTTATTGACAGCTCAGGAAAACCAGTTTTGAATTTTATAGTAATTCGTCTTCCTGTTTTCTCTTCTCCAAAATATGGGATTAGTTTGTCAAGCCCAACATCAACGTATTTTCCACCCCTTGCAAAAATTACTACTCCATCTCTTATATCACCAGTCTTAACTTTACTTGACTCTGAAGTATAGGTATGATGTGGAATCTTTAGTGGACTTAGCATACCAGCAAACTTTAAGTTAGCAATTTTTGGAAAAAGTAATCTGCGCAGATATTGCGGAGTCTCAAGATATCGTAGTACACTACGCAAAAGAGTTCTGTCTTCTTCGCTGCCAGAACTTTCATGGTATAAGTACAGTGTTTGTACCTTGAATATTGCACAAGCTCTTGCAATAAACGAAATTTTCATTGATTTACCAAGCAGTGTTGATTCATCAATTAAAGACGAATCAGGAATTGCAACTGAAATTTTCAATAATCAGAGTACTAATGAGTGTTATAAAACAGTAAAGAATTAGGTCTGTCTTTTAGCGCTATTTTCTTTTGCTTTTGCGGCGTACTTTTCAACTTCTTTCTCTGGGAGTTTAGAAAGAAGTTTTGTAGAGTTTTGAATTTGTGACATCTTGATGTGTTTTACGCCTTCTTTTTCTTCACTTACAAGATATATTGATTCTATTGCAAGTGCTGCCGCTTCCTCAGTTGACATGTCTTTTTTGTAGTATTTTTCCAAATATTCAGTTACTTGATCTGCGCCTGCGCCGATTGCAACCGCATCATATGAAATGTATGTTCCACTTGGATCTGTTAGGTATATTGTACTTCCACTTTTATCTACTCCTGCAATTATCAATGCCACTCCAAATGGCCTAACTCCTGCATACTGTGTAAACTGCTGGCATTGATCTGCAAGGTGTTTTGCTACCGATTCTACTTCTATTGGTTCATCGTAAATCATTCTGTTGCTTTGTGCAAAGAATCTAGCATTATCTACTTGACTTCGTGCATCTGGAATGTATCCTGCTGCAGCCACGCCAATATGATCGTCGACTTGAAATATTTTTTGTGTTATCTCTGCATTTTGTAATTTACGTGGCTTTTCTTCTACCGCAAGAATAATCCCATCCTTACTCTTAATTCCAATTGCAAGTGTACCACGTCTGACTGTCTCAATTGCATATTCTACCTGGTATAATCTACCATCAGGAGAAAATACAGTTATAGCTCTATCATAACCTGCAGCGGCTGGTAACAATTCAATTTTCATACCTTTGAAGGTTTAATTTAAGTCTAGTGATACTTTGAACATGCAATTTGAGATCTCATTTTATGGTCATGAAAATATTAGATCACTACACAAGAAGACAATTGAGATTACAACGGAATCCGAACTTACACTAAATGGAGATTGCATAATTGGAGTGAATGCAAGTTACGGTTGTAATGATATTCCTGAAAAAATGAAAACACTTTTACGCAATTCAAAATCCGATGTTTTGTTTACGATCAGAGTTAAAGAACTTTCTTTTAAGGTAAAAGGAAAAGGTCATGATGGATTGATTCTGACTAATCCTCATGACATTGTTATTAGAAAAAGCTCCTTTATCTGCCCCCGCACTTTGGCAATATACTGCGACAAGGCATCTGACTCTATTCCACGTCAAATAGTAAAAATCCTACAAAGCCCAGATTCGAAAGGAATTTTTCTAATAGATGTAAGCTAGTTGTTTTTGGCCATGTTATTATTTTCCCTGAGTAAATTGGGCATGACCAAAACCATTATTTTCAAACACGTTTGTAACAGCACGATTCACTATTTCCATTAGGAGGCATTCATAGTTTTGTGAGTCATTACGGTTTTTCAAATTTTTCTTTTTAATTTTTACCGCGCTTTTTTGAGCAATGTCTTTGATTATTTTCTCCATTTTTATGGAAGCAGTTGTTATTGTTTTTGAAAACTCCGAATCAAAGTTTGGTGGAATTTCAAATCCTAAAAGCTTTATCGATGTACCATAAAACTTCATAACCGCTCCCCTAATTTCTTCCATTTTCACAATCTCAACAAGCCCTGCATGTTTTAGCACGACTAGATGATGTCTAATTGTGGTAATAGCTTTCTTGTAACCCGCTTTGTGTAATTCATCTGCAATTTGTTCTACAGAAAGCTGTCTGTGATATAAAATTTGAAGAATCTTAATTCGTGCAGGGTCATTAAGTGCTTTTGCCTGTTCAAAGTTTGTTGTTACTATTCTGTTGACTTTGAGTTCTTTTTGTAATAATGTGGACATTCTTTGTTT
>JBOGRG010000176.1:0-6715 GCA_050749365.1 Nitrosopumilaceae archaeon | reverse complement strand
CAGTTGTGATATGGAAGAGTGGTAGAACCGCAGCTGGAGCAAAGCAAGCTGCGTCACACACAGGATCACTTGGAGGCTCTAATGCAATAATCATGGGAGCGTTCAAACAAGCAGGAATAATTTCAGTTGAAAGTTATCAAGAACTTGCAGGAGTAGTAAAAGCACTCTCATGGCAACCACCCGCAAGGGGTGGCAGAGCCGGACTTGTAAGTAATGGCGCAGGTCCAATGATTGGTGCAATTGATCACTTTGAGAGACTTGGACTAGAGGTTGCTAAAGTAACAGAAGCTACACTTAACGAAATGAAGGCGCACTACCCACCAACATATGTTATTGGAAACGGAAATCCCGTGGATGTTACTGGCGGAGCAAATGCAGATGACTACAGATATGCGATTCAAAAATTCATGGACGACTCAAATGTCGATATAGTAATGCCGTGGTTTGTCTTTCAAGATGATCCGCTAGAAGAGACAATTATAGATTATCTTGGTGAGTTCTCAAGACAGAACAAAAAGCCACTTCTTGTTGGAGGAAATGGCGGACCATATACACAACGAGTCTCAGCTCTAATAGAAAAACACAAGGTTCCAGTGTATGATGATATCAGAACGTGGGTTGCAGCTGCGACAGCATTACACCAGTGGGGAAAACACAACTCTGGATAAGCTTTAAGTTCTGTATGATTGGAGTTTTAACATGACGCTGGTTAACACATCAAAATCCGATGGCATTTGTGTTGTAAAAATTAACAGGCCTGACAAGTATAATGCGATGAATACTGATGTTGCAAAAGAACTGATCTCAGTTTTTAATGAGCTTGACAAAGATGATTCTGTCAAAGTCATCATACTTACAGGTGAGGGAGACAAGGCGTTTTCTGCAGGAGCAGACATTGCATACATGTCTACCATATCTCCTATAGAATCAGAGGAATACGCAAAGCTTGGACATCTGCTAACTTCTACTGTTGAAAACTGTAGCAAGCCAACCATAGCAGCTGTAAATGGATTTGCATTAGGTGGTGGCTGTGAGCTTGCTCTGGCTTGTGATATTAGAATAGCTGCAGATACTGCAAAGATTGGACAGCCAGAAGTTACAATAGGGGTGTGTCCAGGTTGGGGAGGGACTCAGAGATTGCAGAGAATTGTTGGCATAGCAAAAGCAAAAGAGCTCATCTACACTGGAAGACAGGTAAAGGTGGATGAGGCAAAAGCAATCGGACTTGTAAACCAAGTATTTGAGCTTCCAAAGTTGATGGACGAAGCTATGAACATGGCAAAGATGATCGCACAAAATTCTGCAATGGCAGTAAGAATGTCTAAAATAGCAATTAACAAGGGCAGAAACTCTGACATCGACACTGGTCTTGCCTTGGAGCTTTACACGTGGGGACTGTGCTTTACTCATCCTGACAGGTCAGAAAGAATGACTGCCTTTGTAAACAAGTCAAAGAAATAACACCTCACAAATAAAGCAAGCTGTTTTAGCTGACTATACTCCGAATATGTCATGTATGAAAAGGTTATTATAATTTAAGAAACGAACATTATTTATCATGAGTAACACGCAGACTTCAAAGCTGCTTACCATTACACCAAAGGCAGCAGAAAAGATTCAAGCCTTTATGAAAGAGGAAGCAGACAAACCAGAGTACCTTAGAGTATATGTTCAGGGCGGCGGATGTTCTGGTCTATCCTATGGCATGGCTTTTGAACAAAAAGCAGAGGAAGATGATATTGTAATTGAGGAAAACGGCGTAAAGATTATTGTTGACAGCTACAGCCAAGACTACCTCAAAGGTGCAAACGTTGACTATATAGAAAGCCTCATGGGCGCTGGATTTAAAATCAACAATCCAAACGTTACCAAGAGCTGCTCTTGCGGTAGCTCGTTTAGTACTTCGTAAGATTCAGATCTATGATTAATTTTTTAATTTTTCCTAACTCTAGTTAAATATAGATTCGTTTGACTACGAAGTTATCCTTCAGCAAGGACTTGCTCTTTTATCTTTTCATATTTTTCGCATGCGTAACAAGTAGCAATTTCATCGTTTTCATATCTTGGTAGCTTGCCATATTTGTCAAAATATGACTGTAAAAATTCATCAGTGAATCCGTACTTTATGTTTAGATCTGCAACATACTTTATCATATCCACTCTGGACATGGATGCATATTTGACAAATTCTGCGTGAGCTTCGTCATACGAGCCACCATTTTGCAAAATAGTTTCTTTTGCCAGATTTGCAATTTTGATTTTTTCACTCATATAGTTGAACTGGTCCCAGAAAATTGCATGGTGAGTTGAGTTGAGTCCTAGCGTGAATCTGGCAAATGCGTTTCGTGGAGTGAAGTCTTCATTTTGTTTGTTAAGCCTTTCAAGATCCTTTTCTAATTGCGCTTTAGCAATCATGCGTTGTTCTTCGATGAATTTTTGTTGTTCTGTTTTTTGTTTTTGTGCATCCTGCATTTCAGCTAGTCTTTTTTTGGCAATCTCTATGTTTTGAATAATTTTAATGGCCATGGGGTTTTTCTTTAATTCTTTCCCTGTAACAATAGTAAATTCATAATCGGTCTTGGCTTCTTCATTTTGCTGTGCAAATGCAGGAATTGAGGAAAATGAGATCAGTGCAAGTGATGCAAGAAGAACAAAAACCATAGGACCAAAAATGCAAGGTTTGCCCAAGATTTTTGTAACCTCCTTTAGGTTCATTCTAATGCCATATCTTTTTACCATAATAAAATGTTGTGCAACAAAGATACCATTATCTCAGATTAGTTTTAGGATTTTCCCCATTTTTCTATAACAAGTAAAGTCATTGTTGTGTGAATGTATTGTATTTTTCTTATCTGCTTTGTAATGATATTCTCAAGTGTGAGAGAATCTTTTGCCTCAACCTTTGCTATGATATCATAAAGACTAAGGACGCCAGCAACTTCCTTTACACCTTCAATTTTTTTTAAATTCCGTGTTACCCATTCTTCCTTCCCTGTTTTGCAATGAATAACCACATAGGCTAGTGCCGTGGTTAAATTTACGTCTCCGTGCTAAATGTAGTTTTATTGTATATAACTAGGGCCACAGGCCTCGGGCTTCAAACGATTCCAGCACGCGGCCTACTGCTAAGACCATGCTACCTTTGCGCATGTCTACTTTGTGCTTCTTTGCCAGGTTATAGGTGTCATTGAATCCACGTACAATGTGCTCTTCCATCTTTTTGGCTACCTCATCAAAGGTCCAGTAGTATCGTTGTAAGTTTTGTACCCACTCTAGATAAGATATACACACTCCACCGGAGTTTGCTAATATATCTGGAATTACCATTATGCCTTTCTTGAATAAGATGGTATCTGCTTCTGGAGTCGTTGGGCCGTTTGCAGCTTCAGCAATAATCTTGCATTTGATCTTTTTTGCGATCTCTGGGGTGATTTGATTTTCAAGCGCTGCAGGAACTAGAACATCGCATGGTGTTGTAAGAAGTTGTTCTGTTGAGATCTTTTTGCTTCCTGGATAACCAACAACACTTCCGTGTTTGTTCTTGTACTCTAGGACTTTCTTTGAATCCAATCCATTTGGATTCATTATGGAACCTTTTGAATCACTTACTGCAATAACTTTGCAGCCATACTTTTCTAGATACTCAGCTGAAAATGTTCCTGCGTTGCCATACCCTTGAATCACTACCTTGGCGCCCTTGAGTTTGAGTCCAATCTTTTTTGCTCCCTCTCTCACACAATAGGCAACACCAAGACCAGTGGCCACGTTTCTTGCAAGCGAACCTCCAATAGAAAGAGGCTTTCCTGTAATAACAGCTGGCTCTGACTGTCCATGCAATATACTATAAACATCCATTATCTGCGCCATCTCTTTTCCTGTGGTGTAAACATCCGGCGCGGGAATGTCTTTTCCAGGGCCTATGATTTCAGAAATTGCATAAGCATATCTTCTTGTTAGTCTTTCTTTTTCTCCATCTGAAAGTTTTTTTGGATCACAGATGATTCCGCCCTTTCCACCTCCAAAGGGAACATCAACTATGGCACACTTCCAAGTCATCCACATGGAAAGTGCTTTTACTTCTTCTATTGTAACATCAGGATGATATCGAATTCCTCCCTTGTGCGGTCCACGAAAGTCATTGTGTTGTGATCTAAATCCTGTGAAGACCTTGATCTTTCCGTTGTCCATTTTGACTGGCAGTGCAACTGTCAAAACTTTTTTTGGAGTACCAAGCATGTCTCGCACTCCAGCATCAAGCTTTAGAATTTTTGCAGCGTCATCGAGTTGTTTTAAGGCGTTCTTCCAAGGGTCTATCTTTACCAAATATACCGATCTGAGTCACTTGATATTGTATTTAAATTTGTTGAGAAATTGCGATGTTTAATGCTGGACAGTGTCCTGGTCTTGATTTTGCCTTCCTATCTTTGATGTAATTATATTTCTTAATTCATCATCAGTCTTGTTTAAAAAATCCACACCAAGTGATTTTGCAACCGTTTCAAGCTTTTGTCTTTCTGTCTGCACTGGACCTTGCACATTTACGGTGTAACCTGTTGTTGCGTTCTTAAACTCACCTTGAACCATGTTTTTTGTCTTGTTGTATTCTCCTACTGCTTTTCCTAGCTTTTTTGATAATTCTGGCAGGCGTTTTGTTCCTAAAAATAGAATAATTGCCACAAAGGCAATGATTATCCACTCACTGCCTAGTATGTTAAGTGATAAATCTTGCACAGCAGAGTTTGGCTTGTTCCAAAATTAAAGATTTGGATTCCACGCAGGTTGCAATTCTTTTTTCTTTAAAGCAATTATTGCAGTTACAACAATTCCGATTGCAAAAAACATCAGGTATGGCATTTCGTTGCCAAAAAAATGTGCCACTATGCCTGCAAATAGAGGTCCTGCAGCCCATCCTACACCGAATGTGGTTTCATAAGCTCCAATTAATCCGCCAGAGTGTTCCTTCTTTACCTTGCGCATTATTATCTCAAATGTCAGTGGGAAATACACAGTAAAACCAAATCCTGTAATTAGTGCAGCAATTACAAACGCGTCAAAGGAAGCTGAATAAAATATGATCACCATTCCTATTGCGATTGAAAGCATTGTTGCAATAAGGCTGTGAAAGATTTTCTTTGCGAGTTTCTCTGTGAAAAACAAAGACGCCAGGCGTGAGATGCCAAAAATAAAAAACAACAATTCAATGTTTGATTCAGAAATTGATCTGTCACTCATGTACGCTGGAACTATTGTCAAAAAAGTACCGAATGTTGCGCTGCAAAAAATTAGCATCATAACTACAACT
The DNA here is from genome assembly GCA_050749365.1 of Nitrosopumilaceae archaeon. Lineage (GTDB taxonomy): Archaea > Thermoproteota > Nitrososphaeria > Nitrososphaerales > Nitrosopumilaceae > JBBDNF01. Next base: position 1,413 of record JBOGRG010000176.1, on the reverse strand, counting down.
GGAAATCTTGTCATCTGCCTTACTGAAACAAGGGAGAATTTAGCTTGCCCATGTGACTTGCCGTGCTTCGTCAAAAGCAAGGACGATACTATTCCTGTTGCTAATGCAAAGGTTGCATACTGGAACAGGATTCTGTATGTGACATCAAAGCTCTCCAAAAGAAAGGTTCCAATAAGTGGACCAATCATTATCCCTGTGATAAAAAATGCCATGAACTTTGAGATCGATTTTACACGAGTCTCTGCAGGCGTGACACGCGAGATAATTGATTCACATGGAGGCCAGAAGAATGCATGTGCAAATCCAGTCATGGCTCGAAATATGGCAACCTCTGGCACTGACTGGGATACAGAAAGAAGGTAGATTGACGCAGTGTTAATTGCTATGCCAAGTGAGAGCAAAAGTCCGTTGTTGAACCTGTCAAGCAAAATTCCGACAAAGAGCGGTATTATCATGTAAGGAATGTAGCTTGATAGTCCGATTACTCCAAGCTCAAAGTATGAAGCACCAATGACATCTTTTGAAAACACTGGGACGATTGGATTGTGTAGACCATAGGAGAATCCAATTATCAGTGCTGTGATATACACAAGAATTAGAGGTCGGTTCATTTGTATGCTGCAACCATTATTGCCGCGCCCATCATTGCCTTTTCAAATTCTACTCTTGCAAACTTTTCAAGCAACATGGATTCTAGCTTTTTGTTTTGCGGCCAGAGCCTGTATGTTTGGTACAGTGTTGCAAACTTGAGTCCAAGCTTGCCACCGGCTGAGAATGCAATTATTGGCATTATCATTCTAAGATAAAACGACACCCCAAATCTAATGACTGTGTTGTCAGGCTTGCCAAGATCCACAACCACAAGTCTCCCTCCTTTTTTTAGGACGCGATGTATTTCTGATATTGCGGTTTTGAGACTAATTGCATCACGCAAAGAATAACCGCAAATTACTGCATCAAACTTTTCATCCTGAAATGGAATATGCTCAAAAACACCAGACGCAAGCTCGACTGAATTTGCAAAATGTTTTTTTGTATTCTTTAGCATTGGTGTAAGAGGATCGTATAGTGTAATTTGCAAGTTGTTGCCGCAAAGTTTGAGTGCAGTCTTTGACATGTTTCCAAAGCCGGAACCTGCATCAAGAACTGTGTTTCCAAGCTTGACTCTTCCATTAATTCCTCTGGTGCGAAACTCTTCTGCTCTGCCAAGCGATATTGCAGAATTTACCTTATCATAAACCGGGATGATATCTTCTAGTACTTCAAGCACGTCTTTCCAATAGCTTCCAAGACCCACGCAAAAACTAGAATGGCAGGATATTATATGTCATGGAATTATTTGAGAAATCAAGATATGACACACGAAAACGTTGTAGCGGCTCGATGGTTTTTGAACTGACAGTTAGTCCGAGA
>JBOGRG010000175.1:0-1380 GCA_050749365.1 Nitrosopumilaceae archaeon | reverse complement strand
GCACACAAGACAGTTCTTGGATTGACAAAGCGAGCAAGATTATCAATATGGCCGTCGGTATCATCGCCTGCAACGCCGCCTTTTAACCAGATGATATTATTTACACCAAAATAGTCAATCAAATATTTTTCAATCTCAGCTCTTGAAAGATGCGGGTTCCTGTTGCCATTTAGCAAACATTGCTCTGTAGTAAGTAAAGTGCCTTTGCCGTTGACATCAACAGAGCCGCCTTCCAAGACGATTCCAGGCCTGAAATTAGCAAGCTGCAACCTGTTGCTTATGATGTTTGGGATGTGGGTATCTTTGGCAAGATCTGTGTACTTTCCACCCCACGCATTGAATATCCAGTGCACAAAAGCTAGCTGCTTTTTTTCTTTATTTACTACAAAGACAGGACCATAGTCTCTAAACCAGACATCGGCGTAATTATACACATAGAAGTTAATTTTCGAAAGCTCAACACCTTTTTGTTTTAAAAGCTTGGTCACTTTTTCTTTCATCTTCAAATCAGTGACAAACAAGTTGACTTGCTCATTTTTGTGCAAAGCCAAAATCATTTTCAGATATGCATTTTCTACTTTCTTGACTCTACTTGGAAATGTAAGAGGTTCATGTGGCCACGCAAGCCATGTGGAGTCATGTCTTTCCCATTCTGCCGGCATGATATATCCCAAGCTTGCAGGAGTCTCGCTCAAAACGCGTGAGCTTAGCAGGCCATAAGTTGAAGGAAGTCGATTTTTCAAAAACCCCCAGCCATCCTGCACTTTTTTGTTCATGCTAACATCAAGCTCTGTAACCAACACTTCCTCGCTTTCTGTACTTGCCCTTTTGATCATCCTGCCAAATGCATCGCAGACAAACGAGGCCCCCCAGAATCGAATATTGCCTTCGGTTCCCACTCTATTTACAGAAGCAACATGGATGCCGTTAGCTATTGCATGAGAGCGCTGGATATTTTCCCATGCATAGTGCCAGTCCTCATAGGACAAGGGATCATCTTGTAGATAACCGATTGCAGAAGGATAAAAGATGATGTCTGCTCCCTGCAAAGTCAGGGTTCTTGCCGCTTCAGGAAACCACTGGTCGTAACAGATCAAAACACCAAATGATAGATTGCCAGCTCGAAATACCTGGTATCCAGAATTTCCTACATCAAAGTAGCTCTTTTCGTAAAAAAACGGGTCGTGAGGGATGTGCGTTTTACGATAACTCCCCATTATTTTTCCATTAGATCCGATCACAACAGCCGTGTTGTAATGTTTGCCTCCATCCACTTCGAATATTGGCGCAATGATTATGACATCCAATTCTTTTGCAAGACTTGACAGAGTTGTTGTGGTTCCTCCTGGGATGGTTTCCGCTAATGCAGTAGCATCTTTT
>JBOGRG010000174.1:0-39679 GCA_050749365.1 Nitrosopumilaceae archaeon | reverse complement strand
TATCCATTTATAGTCTCCGTTCCAGCGGGATCTAAGGTAACGATTCTATTTGTATTATTGAATACCCCTACCTTAAAACCATTACCGAGAGTCGCTGCTCCTGTGAATGATATTGTTACACCTGCACTATTAGCGTTTATTAAAGTCGTATTATCTCCTTGTGTAACGGTATAATTTGCTACTTTAGCCTGTACGCGAGCAAAGATACCCGTCATACCTGGAAGAGTATTTTTTAGTGCAGTTTTTAGATTTCTTAAATGGTCATCACCTTGCGACTTTGGATCATTTGCGCCTACAGGATTAGTAACAACTAAATCATTTATAAAAGTAACAGATTCAAGTGCCATGATCGCTAAATCCTGTGTTCATATATACTTTACAACATTACCGCTAGCCATTTCTGTATCATTTCTATTTATTAGAGCTTCTAGAATCTCAGATTCCTGAGCTCTTATGGCTCTAGAGACTGTGAAATCTCGAATCACATTCTCGAAAACTAGTATCTTAGCCCGAGATATTATTAAATCTAAACCTTCTTGAAACCATCTAGTAGTCGATGACCCTCCAGCGGATCCTGGAGGATCCTGTATCTTTTGCTGAAAGGATATAGAAACAGTTCGCGAACCGCTTGGTATCGGATAAAAAGTTAACTGTTTCTTAAATATCGAATAGTATCTAGGAATAGCTGTAAAAGGCGTTACCTTAAGCTCATTAACAAATGATAATGGTTTTTGTACAGGAAAATATCGGCTACTATTCTCTGTATAAGCTAAACTATATATTTGTACTATGTTTGAACTTAGAGTATAAACATCTTGATTCACTACTGAAACAATAGCGGTGCTATCCTCAGTAAACCAATATGTATTTAGATTTTCATGGAATTTTTGCGCGGAGATAATAGCGCGTGATACAGCCGTATCTAATACGGTAGGATTACCAAACGGTAGGAGTTCCTGTAGAATCTGGTTCTTGGCTTCGAGATAAGTGGCCATGACCAATCATATTCGTAAATTCATCAAACCACAAAGAAGAGTACTCGCTATCAAAATACTGAGCAAGCCACGGTCCCCCAAGTGTATAATGGATCATTGAAGGCTTTTTTACAACCCAATTAAGATTGTATCCCGCCAAGTAGTTCCACTCTCTTGGCAAAAACCCAATCTTTCCAGGCACCGGACACATATCAGAGGGCCGTAGCCATGCCCATGGAGTCCATATAACTTTAGAGTTTATCCATTCAAATTGATGTAAGTGAGGTCCAGGATAATTATTAATTTCAAAAGGCGTAAGGGCGCTACACTTTACACAATTAAACAACATTAGACTACTCCAATTCTTACAAGGATAATCTGATTGCTTAAATCCTTCCATTTTCATTGCTGGTTGCTTAAGTCGCCCATGATCTACTACTTGTATAATGTATTTCCCGTCTCTCAAGTCCCATAATTTACTTACATCATCTAAGCATAACATATCACAATCCATGTATATTGCCCATCCTTCATAACGACATAGAAAGGGAACTAAGAATCTACTGATACTAAACTCCGTAGATTCATCAGGAGCTCTTGACCTTCGATAAAAATGTTTTATATTATCGAGAGCTACCGGAGTTATACTTAAAGGTTGAGTAGAATGTCGTATTAAAGAATTAACTAATACACTATAGGCTAATTTTTGCGATCGATCGTACCCTATAAAAATTTTAATTAACCTATCTTTCATAATGTGTCCACCTGCATTTAACCTTTTCCCATAATTCTTTATTTATTGTTTCTGTCGAAGGCACCATAAATACAATCTCCTCGCAAGGAGTTGTCATTAAGGTTAATACACATTGTCTACATGGGGCCTTAAGTGATAGGCAGTATCTTATCGACGAGATATCTTTACAGTCCTTAAGAGCACGGATCTCCGAGTGCACCCCGTAACATAAAGTTTGACTGTCACCCTTACCCGCAGGCACATCCCTGGAAGGACAAATATCGATTTGATTACGGCAATCTCCTAAAACTATTGGAGTACCATTAGCCCCTTCACCTATTATATTTGTTTGTTTATCCAATAAAAGACAATAGTTTTGTCTCCTAACACATGAAGAATGCTGATAAGCTTTTTCCTCCATATACTCGAATAGTTTTCGAACATCATAGTTCTCATCATTCAGTATTGCCATTAGATATCACCATATTGCCATTAGATATCACCGTATTGCCATTGGATATCACCGTATTAGGATTTGTTAGTTCAAGTCCTTGCCTAATACCAACAAAACTTAAAGATTTATATGAATTATTGGGCAATAAATTTACATGAGCAGACACCACATTAAAATACTGCATAAGCATCCTAGCCCATTCATTTGCCGTCTTTATATTTATATGAGTGTTTCTTCCCGAAGGCAGCTTCTTTCTTGCTAGCGTTAAAGCTATATTAAAAAATACTAAGAACTTAGTATAGTAGAATATATCTGTTAAGACATCTCTTGTTTTATCCACCTCTATATGCTCCATAACATCCGTACATACTATAAGACCAAAGTCCTTATTTACAGGGCGCTCCTTAAAGGAATCCACAAAAGGATCGTACAACGTAAGTTGAACTTTATCCGCAAGAATCGGACCTAGTGTTCCCTTTCCGCACCCATAATCTAAAATAGTCTTCACTCCAAACTGCTGACATAGTTGAACAATAGACTCTCCCCATCGAAAAGAACCTGCTCCATAGTGAGAAGCTTCTAAATGATATTGTGTCTGTTCTTGTGCATGTGACTCAGTAAACATACTTTTTTACCTCCTGCATAAGTTCTACAATAACGTGGGACCATTCATCGTTTTCTTTTTGCCTTATTAACTTAACGCTATCATACCATGTCATTTTGTCCTTAACTAATCCATATCGCCAAGCTGGTTGCATAGGCGTAAGACATATACATGGGAGTCCAAAAGCTCCACATAAATGTGCCATCGAATTACAAACAGTTACAACTAAATCGACTGAGCAAGCAAGCATAGCCCAAGCATAGAAATCATCTTCGGTACAATAATGATATAATCTTATTCCAGTTTTGTTATAAAACAAGTCTAGGTCCTTCTTACTGACATTGTATTGAAGATTAACAAAATGAATGTTCTCCATATTTAGAAATGGAATCATGTATTCTAGCGGAATAGACCTTAAGTCAGCACGAGTAGAGGAAGCTCCCCCGAACCAAGAGACTCCAACACATAATTTATTAGAATTAAATCTCTTTTTGAAATAATTTACATAATTGGAGTTAGGCAATAAATATGTAGTCCTAGGAAAATCTGAATCTTTTTTCCTAAAAAACTGTCCTAGAGACCCTATATTCATATGCGCTTTTACGTCATATAATCTTATGTACTCAGTCTCTTTAACTTTTCGATTGGGCACTATTATTAAGTTATCAGGATTATCAATTTTTGCTCTATGTCCCTCGAAAATAGAAGCTAATCTTGGGTGGCAATCAAGTATAATTCTTTTTACCCTAGTAAACAAATCTTCAAGAATCGAGGAAAACATAAGTTCATCCCCAATCCCTTGTTCCCCACATACAACAACACTTTCAATCTCCTCCCCATCCCATAAAGGTAAGTTATAATCTTTTAATTTTCGATCTCCTGTAACTATACCAGCCTCATAATGCTTAAATCCATTCTCCCAATCCTCTAAAGCAAGCTCAAGAAGTGATCTATTCCATAAAGAATTAGGGTGATCAGGTTTAATTTCCATTACTTTATCTGAGTATTGTAACCCAATAGCAGGGTGATTAGTGTTAACAGATAAACCTGCTAAATTAGAAAGGACATCAACATCCTTTCCTCCGGATAAATTGTAGGCTGTTGTGTAGTACTTAAAAGATTTCTCGTCATCATGACATTGGTGGTAACACCCACCGATATTATTCAATACTGGAACACTTGCAGGGGCCATACCTAATACTCGATTGTAAAACTGTAAGGCAAGTCCGAATCTTCCAGTGACTTGATAAACAGAACCTAAGACAAAAATAGCATCAGGACTATCAGGTGTTTGCTCTATAAGAGCACATGCCATACTTTCTGCGAGGGGAAAATTCTTTTGTTTTATAACCTCATGTATTTTTACACATTCCATCTGAATCTGCTCTACTGACAATCTAAAAGATTTACCTAACATAGCTACCTCTTATGCAAAAAGAACCCCTATACAATCTCGCCGTTACACAAGCGCAATCGTATAAAGGTTAAGAGCCAAGACTTTTACCTAGAAACTTAGTCGTCAATCGTACCCATCATTACTAACGCTAAAGTCAACGTTTGCGACGCCGAATCTGTACCTGCAATAGACGATACAGTGATGTCAACAGTATCATTAGCAGTATAGGTATAGAGATAATCCGTGGTAATGCCCACACCAAGACGAAGAGGAACAGTTGTTAAGGATACCGAAGATGACATAAATCGATTATTATCATCTCCGTCCCCCACTAACAAAATAGGAGTAGCTGTTCCTCCGGCACTTAACGGAGTATCGATAGCCCGTAAAAGAGCTTCCTTAACCCTGAATCCATTGGGAACTTTTAGCATCTGCACGACATCTCCTGATGAAGCTGCAAAGCTAAAAGGACCTCCAGTGATAGAATACAATCCAGAATGTATAAATCTGGGGAATACAATGGAACTAGCAGCGGTTGCAGTAAGAGTAGCCATATATCACCTTTAAGGCGCCGCTGCAAAAGTTGCGCAGCGAATCGTTGAAAAGTCCAATCCGTTAAAGACTAGCTTTTTCATGCCAAAGATCATACCTGCTGCGGTTCCATACTGATTTCCATAGTCAAAAAGTTCTTCTTCCCAAGACATTCTGAATCCCTCTTTCCCTACACTGTATCTCTGACCCATAGCCAAAGCAACAGCCTGAGCCCCGCAGAACAAAGCCATCCTAGTATTGGCTACCGACGTACCACCATTATCAGACCCCAAAGGTATCCTACTATCTTCATGCAACACCACGTTATTATACATGCCTAAAGCCCCAGTAAACAGAGGATTCTTAGAAATCTGACCCCCCATTAGTGCGGCTTTCTGCAAGTCTTGCCATGTACCCGTACCGGATGTAGTACGAAGATCCTTGACTTGAAATGGATGCAAAAACATTACATGTACTTTCCCTACACCCATAGTCTCAACTGGACGAATAATAGGAGTTAATGTTTTCGCTTGAGCGACTATATTGTCAATGTGCGTTAACTGCATTTTATCTGACGCTGTATCAGATAAAGTTGCCATCACATTAGCTCCAGCAGTAAATCCTGTTCCCGCAACAAAGGCATGCGAAGCATCCGCAGTAATAGCAGCTTGCATTCCCGTGAAACGTATATCCGTTTGTGCAACATTACCAGTTCCTTGATTAAAGAAACTAGTAGCCAACCGATCCATCCACCAATCCTGTAGTCCCATTCTCGCTTCTTCTCGAATCGAGAAAGTAACTCTCTGTTCCGTCATCTTTCCAGCAGAGCGAACTGCTTGCCTTAACTGATCAATAAATATATTATCAGAAAAGAGGACAAGCTCCTCTTCATTTCCTTCCATGGTGCCATCTCCTGAAACACCGGCACCCGTTAACTGCATCCTTAAGCCCTGAGTAATTCTATCCCCCGCTTCCTTGTTCGCCTCCATACGAACTTGAATTAAGGAGTTAGAATCCATACCAATGAACTTGCCGACATCTGTACCTTTAAGAACCTCTCTAAAAAGAACCTTACCCCACAGCTTTACGGCTAGCGCATGGTTTACACTATATGACGTTGCGGCCATATGAATTCACCATATATGTATGTAGTTAAATAAATGAACTGCATTAAGTGGCAGCACACCGATTACTAGACCAATCGCTAGCAGATAAAAAAATCATTTAAGTTGCATGTTGGCTAAACTTTCGCCACATATCATCGAACTTATCATCAGGAGCAGCGAGAATATCTTCTATAGTTAGTTCCCCCGCTGTAGTTCTTTTATTGTTTCCAGTCGAAAGCGATTTAGCGCTTCTCATTCCTTGATTCAATTTTTGCTGAGCATCTTGATTGCTTTGCTTAGAAACATAACCTCTTTGCCTTGCTAGTTTGTAGAATATCTCTCCTGGGGATTGTTCATTAGCTATACATTGATTAGATATTTGCAACACATCTTGGGCCATAATGTTATTAGCTTGCTCTGTATTATAACCTAACGACTTTAACTCCTGAGTCCGATGCACATTCAAGAACTGAATTGCCTCATTAAAATCTGGCTTACGAGCTCCAGTTTCTTGGAATGACCTTTGGGTAAAAGCCATAATATTTTGAATTCCAGCGGCATTTCTATTTGCTTTTGTAGTATCTTCTTTGAAACCTTTAATATCATCAATATCCCTTCTAATCTTTGCTAGTTCTCTCTTTATAAACTCTACAGGCTTTTCATTAGGATCAATATCCTCTTCTGGTTCCTCCTGATCTAAGGCTTGATTTTTTGCAACCTCAGCTCTTATAAAATTCTCTAACCCTTCAATTCGATCTTTAGCTGCCTTTAATTCTCTCGCTAATCTTTTTCGGTAGCCCTGTTCTTCCTTTAACTTAAATCTTGAATCTTTTGGCTTCGCCTCCAGCTCAACTTCTTCTTCCCCCTCATCATCATCCTCTATTTCTTCTTCACTCTCCTCAATTACCCGCTCGTCATCTTGGGCTTCTTGGCTAACTTGATCATCTCCTGCAAGGCTAGAAGCTTGTTTTTCGCCTTTCTTTGCCTTCGCTTCCAGTCCCTCTTCTTTACTTTTTTGATCTGTAGCATCTTGCAATTCCTTAGCCATTTCCTGAATCGAACTATCTTCCCCTAAGAGACTCTCTAACCCAGTAGCCATTACAATTGTTCCTCTGATTGATTAACCGATTGATTAGCCGTAATTAAATTATTTATATCACGCCCTTGCCCAGGTTGTGGTTGTACTTGGGACTGACCAGCTTGTTGCCCCAAGGCTTGTTGTACTTGTGCAACTTGTTGAGATTGGATTATCAATTGCTTCCATTTTTGAGCAAGAGTAGCAGGTATAGGCGCGTAATCCGCAATCTCAGGAGGGATCGGCACACCAGTACGAAGTAAGATGGGAAGTACTTGCGTCATCCCCTGCCATGCCTTATCTTTATAAGATCCAGATAAAGGCGCCTCATCAACCAGGATTTCATAGTCTATGTCATTTTCAAATATAGATTGAATCGTGTCAAACCTATTGACATTTGCCGAGTCTATTTTTATCAACTGATCTGGCAATAAATAATTTCTCATTAAGTCGATAATTAGATAACCTTCACTCTGCCTAAGTAACTTCATAGAGGAAAAAAACCTTGCAACAATTGCTAATGCAGATTGTTTTCTAGTCTCCTCTAATGAATTAGCTTGTCTTCTATCCGCTAATCCTAATACTTCTACATTGATTCCTGATACTTCTCTAATAGCCTCAATAGCAAAAGTCATCATCCGCTCGATCCCCGATGGATAAGGATGCGGTACTCGCTCCCTGATACGCGAAACTCCTCCTCTTTTTAACTTAATTAGCGGAGAAGATTTAGCCCAGTCTTTTTCTGCTTGCCTAACATCAGCAAATGCTCCTTGCTCCACAAACGCTCCTCCTTTAGAATTCGCGGCTATGATGTCTAGAATAGAGGAGAAAAACTTATTTGCCCATTTTTGAGGATCTCTAAGATTATCGACAAGACCATACCATATTCCCGTTTTAACCTTACGCTTACCAGTAGCGAAAAGATATGTAAAACCTTTACTAGATGTATTCTCGCTTCTTTCTAGAAGATGATTGCCAGAAATAAAACACTTGTAGTATATTTTTTTACTGAATTTAACTTTAGGGTATCCACCTAGCTCTAACTCTTTTTGAACTTTATCATATCTTGTTACACTTATCTCTATTACTTGTCCTGTAACAGGATTACTTACCTTATAGAAGTCCCCATATTCAAACCATTGATACTCCTTTATAGGAATCCCGGAGCTAACGTAATCTGAATCATGGGACGCTCCAGTCGTAGATCCATATACCCCAGAATTAAATAAATTAGTAAAGTTTGAACTAGGAACATAGTTTCCATATAAACTATAATTAACTTCCGTTAGTCCATATTTCTCAATAGCCCCTTCCCATAAATAATCAACCACAGAAGGAGCATATAACCTTTCTCGGCATATCCATCCAGCATTTTGTAGATTTTGTTTATCGGCACTAGAGTCCCAGGTCATCTCTAATGGATTGACTCTATCGAATAAAATTCTGGGTTCTCCTGTTGAATAATCGACATAAACAGATAAAACCCCTACACCTCCTATAAAAAGATCATTAAGAAGATTCGCTTCCTCATCATAAGCATTTCCTTTATGCCTTATAAATCTAATAGCTCCTTCTAGAATTTCATCAATAACTATGTCTCCGACATCTATAGGAATAGGGAAAATGTCTTGAGGATTTATGAGAGAAAAACCAGTCAATACATCAACATTTATCCCCACTCTATTAAACACCACATAAGCTTTCTGCTCTTTAGTTAATTCTTCTATGTCCTCTTCATCCCACTGATCTCCATCTACAAAAGCACTATTAGAGATATAGCAATCCCGAAATCTCGAGAAGTATATTGAAACAGCAGGATCTAAAAACTCTTCAGTCACGGCCTGTAAAAAATCAGCGTCGGAAAGATTAAAGATTTTCTTACTCATTGAAATCTTTCCGCTATTCTTTCTAATTGTCTACGTTTTGTTTTAGTCCAATCAATGGGTCTAAACCGTAAACTATTTTTGATTGAGAACTTAAACTCTTTACGAGGCTTGACTTGAAATACACTTAACTTTCTAGGCTTTATATTTGAGGTATATCGCAAGGCGCTCTTTACTAAAGAATCTTCTTTACCCTTAACTACTTTAACTTTGCGAACAATACTCTTCTCTTCTTCTACTGGATATTCGAAAAACTGATTCAGAAATCCATGAAAAGCTATCAGATTCTTAGGTTCTATGGCTTCTCTATACCATTCAACTCCTTCCTTAAAGTAAGTCTTTTTTCTTACGATAATTCTTTGCTTACGAATCTTTCGTTTTGCTGCGTTCTCCATTATATCATTAACAGTAGACAACAACGTACCGACATTTCGTATACCTGGATCTGGTGTCACAACGGTTACAATACCACCTCCAGCGAATCCTAGATTCATAAGCCAGCTTAAAGAAGCCATTGAATATAATCTTCAAGTCGCGGTAAAATTCTCAATTGTAAAGGCCACATCGCTTACGGCTGGAGAACAAGAGATCAATAATCCTTTGTTGGCTGTAAGCCGCCATACGCGAGAAGGCTTCCATACAAAGCCCCCACCCCCAGATGCCGCGTCACCCATAACTCGAACAGTAGAACCTGCACTATTAGTTCTGAGTTTAACTCTTGTAAGGGCAGCAGATTTATTGGAGCACATTACGCTTGCTACGTGAAGCGCAGATCCCGCTCCCGGAGCTCCCAGTACCGCTGTTCCAGCAGTGGTCGATACTGTTCCTGTTATGGGTATTAAGTTTCCAGAATCCCAATTTCTGATAAGCGCTATGACCGTCGCACTAATACCATTAATAGAGCCAATATTCGCAGTTCCTGCTCCGATAACTGTATTAACCGTAGCTGATATAGAGTTGATAAAACCGATATTATTTGCTGAAGCTCCCACAACAACCGCAACTGTTGCTGAAATGTTGTTAATAGATCCGACATTCGCAGCTCCTGCTCCAAGTACAACACTAACAGTTCGCGATATATCATTTATAGTCCCTATATTAGCTGCACCAGCCCCGATGACTGTATTAACAGTAGCAGAAATACTATTTATAAATCCTATATTAGCGGCACCAGCTTGCAAAAATGATGCAACCGGGAACCTTGCCCCGGCTGAATCCTGAACTAAAGTTCTTGTTTGCGCAGGACCGAAGGCTAATTTTATAATTTGATACTGAACAATACCAGCAGCAGAAATAGCCGAGGCGTCATCCGCAGCTATCGTAGCCCCACCAGCCCCGGCGTTGAGAACAATATCTGTCACTTCCTTATAGCCTATCGTCCTACATTCATCATAGCTCTAAATCTCTGAATCAAGACAGCAGCAGCAGCGCTTACGAACTCATCATCTTCTTGCTGCATCATCCAAAAGGGAACCGCTGGCGGCCCGGATCTTAAGGCTAGAGCCGTAGAACTCGCCGTAGCATGAAACCCGTTTCCCGATAAATCGAATAGGTTAGTAGGGCTAAGCATCAATGGAGCAAATCTTAGCCCAGATCGGATACTATAGGGATATCTAAGAGCAGAATCCTGTTCTTGAACTGTTAAGATCCTATCAAATATCTGCACGTAATCAATAGCACCATTAAAGGTTTGATTTAGATTTATAGTATTGCCAACAGCAACTCCTGTACCTGCCGCCCCTACGCCTATACCTACAGGTCTAGATACTACAGTAGGTACAACATCAACAAAATCTAAACGAATAGCTGGATCTGCGGCTGTTCCGGTTCTATTATATGATATAGATAAAGAGTGCCATACTCCCATAGAGGCTGTAAAAGACCAAACTCCATCAGTTGCGCTCCAAATGTTCGCCCTAAAGTGCACTATATTATCACTATTATACCTACATGCCCAACCCAATCCAGTTTCCGGAGAACATACTAGTATTCCTGAAGATAGCTCTCCTGCCGTATCTGCAAGAAACCATGCGACAAAAGTCATATCAACACCGCCATTGCTTAGATCAGCGATATTGTTAGTAAGTAAGGAAGTTGTTCCGTTAAAGTCTAGCGCCACTATACATCACTAGCTCTGAAGTATAAATCAAATAACAAAGCTGTTGCGGCCATGGTGTCCGCTGCGTCAACTCCATCTCTGGCGAACTCAAATTCTACAGTATCTTCCACGGCAAAATTAGCTGCTGTTAGAGCAATAGCAACTACTAATTGATTATTAGCGGCCGCAGGAGCAGCATCGGTTACGGTTACGGCTTCTTGAGCCGTGGCCTGATCTAAGGATTCTGCATCGTTCCCCCCTATAGCTCGATACTGAAAATCCCACACAACATTACCAATAGTTACTATAGCTGTCCAGACTATAACTATCTCCGGAGAAGCTACAAACCATGAAGGGATCCTAAAGATACCATCTATTGGATCCCTAGTGGCAGAATCTGGAAAGGCGACAACAGGATTCCCCCATATATCGTTCGTCGCAAACTCTGTATAGGCGCCAATAAAAACTCCGGAAGCGGAAGGCAACCACAGCCCCCCTAAAATACTTTTATATCGTGTTGCCATATTTTCTCTTCTTACGCTTACGCTTTTCGTGAATCGCTAAAACTCTGACCAAACTTTTGATTAAGCACATAATGTATTATCCTATCCTTAACTTCACTTGACATTACAAAAGGAACAAGCTTCACATCTATTTGAGTATTCAACAGAATTCTATTATTTTCAAAGAAATCCTCCACAGTTTGCGAAGCCATATTTATCTCTTTTTTAGTATAGTTAATAGCTAAGCCCTCCTTTTCTAGAGAATTACGTACTGTAGCCAAGAACTCAGGATCTAAAGTAGCCATGGGATCTCCAACTAGTCAAAGTTTTCCTGCTTACATTTCGCATACTCTTCCAATATCTCCTTAAACTTTTCTGGATATAACTCTTCTACAACATGTGCGTAGTCTAAAGGATCTTCATTCCCAACTCCTTGTTCCCCACATACAGCAACACTTTTTATTTCCCTTCGAGAGCGTATTAAATCACATCCAACTTTAAGGTTAGTCGAAACATCCATCAATTTCGATACATCTTTTTCCGCAACAAGCGGATTATCGGTATCCACTCCCATCAAACCTACATATCTTATTCGTTTTTCTTCGCTATCAAACTTCATATAACATGCAGAGTTGTTAGAGACAACCTTAACTATGACTCTTATTAACTCACGATCTAGGTTATTTGCTCTAGAGTTATAAGCTAACGGATCCGAATCATGGTCCACGAATTTCATCAACACACCTCAGTATAGTTGCTTTATATTTACAATAATACAGGATATTCAACTCAGGTTCAAGTAAAATAGTCACATATTTACTATCAAAACCTACTTTCCTTGCCTCAAAAGCTTTTATTCCTGTTAGTCCCCATTCAATTAGAGTCTCTACGTCATCTCTTGCATTAATTGACCCCAGCATTCGGAAATAAAAAGGATTGTATTTCGATTTAGCTTGTACTAGAGCCTGTACCTCCCTATAATTTATTCCATACTCTATCGCTACTTGCTTAATTACTGCCTTCGCATACCTTATGAACTCTATATCTGGAAAATAACCTAACATCATACCATAAATAGGGTATTTATGACTTACTTCTTGAACTTGAGACAATAAATTAGCTTCGTCAGACATATTTACCTCGCCATGTATGATTTTTTTGACTCCCTACGTCCTTCATATCGCCTTTTGTAGGACTCTTTATTCTCTTTTGCAAACTCTAACTCCTCCTCATCCTCTAATTCATCTTCATCGGCAAAAGTTAAGGCCAACGCATCCGCACAATCCGGAGAAGTGAGTCCTCGCGTCTTAAATTCATGCTTTGTGAGCATTCTTATTCGTTCAGATACTGTATATTTAGTATATAAATTACATAATTGCTCAATCAATTCCTCATCATTAATTATTTTTACTATCTTTTGGAACCATATATACATCTGATCGAAATTATCCATCCGTAAGTTATAATTTCTTTCAGGAAACGAAGACGCCTCGGAACCTAGGATAGCCATAACAGGCAAATTCAAATAAGAAAGCCTATCGTATACCGCTCCTCCAGGACCTATCCAATCTACACAAATGGATCTTGGTTTTCTCTGAGCTTCCTTAAATTCTTTAAGGATCCTTCCTGTTATCTGTACGGTATCCATATTAGTAAATTTCTGAATACTGTAAGCGTATCTTCCTTTGCGTTTAACTAGAACTGTTTTATTAGGTCCTCGACTAGTAGCCACATCTAAGCCCCATATATCTTTATAATCCGCCTGTTCCACACTTCTCCGTTTCGAGGCTTCTTCGACTAGATATCTAGGAATCAACGTATCTTCATCAGTAGTCGGAAATTCTCCTAGGATACGTATCCTATACGTATTAGAATCCTTACCGTATTTTTCTTCAATATACTTTACATAATTCCTATCGACAATAGGCGAATCATGACTAGAAACCTTCATTGTTTCCCAAGGAATAGAGCCATAGGAAACACCTGAAGGTTTAAGAAATATATCAGCAAAGAACCCAACGCGCCGAGTAGGGTTGCTAGCAAGAATACAGTAACTATTAGGCGTAGAAAGAGAACCTTCTCCCGTGACAAAAACTTCATCATTTATTCCTGAAGCCTCATCTCCGATTATCAATACATTCTCTTCATGGATACCTTGAAACGCTTCCGGAGTTTCCTTTCTAGAGGTTCTGGCTACTGCAAAACATTCGTTATCCGCGCCTTTTAAGTATACCTTATCCCCCGATATCTCTATCTGCATAGCGAGTTCCGGAATCATTAGCTTCTTAAGTTTTTGTAGTTCTGGAAATAAGATATCAAATATCTGATGCTTCGTAGGCGCGGTTATCAAAATCTTGGTTGGAATTCTGGTACAAAGGAACCAATAGATAGCCCTGGCCAAGAAGTTACTTTTGCCTACCCCATGCCCAGATCGTATAGCTAGTTTTCTCTTCTTTAATAGATTTTTGAATGCAAGAGATTGCCACCTTAAGCAAGGTTGGGATATCGTTTCCTGGCAAAACAAGTTTGGGTCATCTGACCATTTACGAAGTGTTTCTAGAGTTGCATCCATTTTATAATCCATAATGTTTCCATTTTACCTTTTATAGTTTCTTAATTCATTTAACTTATTAGCTAAGGATAACTCTCCTCCGATGTTTATCAATGTTTGAGGAGGGCGGGTTGCAATTGCTTTGGAAATGGAAATCAATCCTTCCATATATTTAGCGGTATGATTCTCCGCAAAATCATTTAGGAGTTCCGCTCTATGAGTTTGAAAATGATTGAAATACGATCCTACAAAATCCTCTACATATTTCGTTATCCTATCATATTTATCTAAATCCGATTCTATGCAAGGATTCACATATTTGCTATCTGCTTCCAGGAGGTTGACTAATTTATCTACTACAGGGCCAGATACTTCAACTGGTGCCTGTGAGGAAATTTGAGAAACCTCTGAACTCTGAACTCTAGGTAATTTACGACCTAGGGCATGCTCAAGAGATTTCATCTGAACTTCATCTAGCTGAGTATAAGTTTGCGGCATACATATACCATATCATACTTTTTATAGGATGTCAAGTGCTGCTTACCGCTTACCGCTTACCGCTTACCGCTTACCGACATATTTGATATTTAGAGATCCTTAATCACTCCTAATGATTTTTTCTGCACTCCTAATAATTTTTTTATACTCCTAATAGTTTTTTTATACTCCTTTTTTCTCGACTCCTAATAATTTTTTTATACTCCTTTTTTCTCGACTCCTAATAATTTTTTTCTCGATTCGAGGTTTTCTATTTTTGGAAATCGAGACTTTTCTCGACTCATAATTTTTCTATACTCATAATTTTTCTATACTCGACTCATAATTTTTCTATACTCATAATTTTTTTCTCAATTCGGGGTTTTCTATTTTCGGAAATCGGGCCGCGCGCCGTAATATAAGATAATCGAGCCTCGTGGGCCTATGTACGTCATTGGCTTTACGATCTAATTATGGATTAGAAGTTGCATAGCTCTACAGAAAGGCTATACTAGGCGTATAGCATTATAATAATTAGATATAAGCATGCGTTTTGCGTATCGATATAACAATTACATATGGGCTCAGCAATTACATATGGGCTCAGCAATTGTATAAGGTATAATTCTTGCTAATCGGTACATCAATTGCATAGATATGATAACGCATAGCGTTATCGAGGGGCGAGGTAGGCTACTTGCTTATGGGTACAGCAATTGCATGCTTGTCTTTAGGTCTTATTCCAAAATAGCATAGCTAATGACATCTTATGCTAACTCGGTCTAAGATATGGGGTTTAGGCTATTGACACGTTCGACGTTAAGGCGTAGTATGTAAAAGGCATAATTGATGCTATGTGATATGAAATGGAGAATAGTTATGGTAGCTATAGTCCACATCGCTCCTGCGATTAGCCGAGCTTTACGTTTCTCTCAAGCCGCAAGGGCGCGAGGCGAATACGACAGGCTATCCGAGGTCTTAGGAAGTAACGAACTACGTCGTAACAACCTAAGAGGCAAAACCTGGAAGCTAGATGGGCTAGCTGATCCCAAAGCCATCGTGAAAGCATGGCTAAGGAATAAGTCCATAAGTTCCTAGACTAAAGGCTAAGCATCCCCAGTACTGTGATGCCACACAGTACTGGGGTTCCAAGGAGCTCAGACTAGAGACTGGATAAACAAATAGTACTACTGATCATATAATCAACTATTTAACTCAAGAAAGAATGAAATGACCAAAACACCTGTAAAACCTGATGAGCTACTGTATGAACAAGGAGCATACTATGTTCGAGGCTTCATAGAGAGATTCGATACCTATGAAGGCGCAAAATGGTTTTGTAAATACCATGGAATCGACTCGAAAAACATCTCACAAAATACGCCCTGGAGGGCTAATACACCTAAACTATACGAGGACTAAATATGGAAACAGGCTAGTCATGAGTGCCTAAAAACCATGACACCTTAACAAGAGCTTCCTCCTTTGCTTAAGGTTAAGGCGCGAAACTCGGGGCGCGAGCTTCAAACCCCGAGTATCCATTCATCCATTTTCACAAATCGAAAACTGTACCTGGAGGTCAAAAATGAACAAATCGAAGAAAGCTAATAAGGCTTTGCTTCTCGAACTCCACAATGTTCTAAAAGCATTCGAGCAGATAAAGGATGCAACAATATGGATACCCGATGCGCAGAGAAAATACGAACTCACACCGGAGGAATGGGAGTATCTATTCGACCCGTATTACGAAAAGAAAAACCTATGTACAAGGATCACAAATCCTAACGACATAATAGAAAGAATACACGTACTCCTAGAATGGAAACGTTAAAAAGAGGGTAACGGACAAAAAGCTAAGGGAAGGGGTCTAGGACCGACGGAGAGGCTCGCCAGGGACGGCTTCAGGAGAAGCCCACCACGCCACGCAAAGGTACGAGGTAATAGGGTAGTGGCGCCCCCCCCTCTGCTCCTCGCCACGAGGCTCTCCGTGCGAAAACTATATATCCATACAGTACTATCCATGCTTAACCCCTTGAATTTTTAAGGATTAAGAGGAAAAAACTGTATATATATGGATCTTTAAAGCTAAAATTAACCCTTTATATTCAATACTTTTAGCTCAAATAACGCAAAATAACGTAAAATTTGTATGGTACTCCCATACAGAAAATGTAACTTGGACACAAGGCATTTAATCGTTAATTATCAAATACTTGCTGAGACTCGTATCTGTGGATAACTCCGATTGTACAAAAAATAAGCCCTTTTACTGTATATAATACCCCTTAACTTTTCAAGGGCTTAGAGCAAAACACGAAATAATTCTTTGGGGACGTGGACTTAGGAAACATTCTTAACAAATAGGGACTACTGGAGTTATCCCCAATCTAGAAATCAAAGACTTAGGGAATGGTGCAGTGCATTCCTCACTAAATACAAGGGTTTAGTCCCTTAAAAAGTAGCATATATAATAAATTCAAATACTTAATTTGGCGACAACTTTTTATCTCATTAAATCAAAGACTTGATGATTGTTAATGAATACAACAACTTAATCCATGTTGCAAAGCAGCGAAACACTCTTCGTTGTTTTTTAGCTCAAAAAGAGGGGGATGCAAGGAAAATGCCAGTAGCGGGAAAACTACTGTAAGAATTTACACCCCCCCAAAAAGTATCTTAAGGAGCAGTGCAACAAAACTAATGTTTACGAGGACTTAAAAATATATGTAGTAGTATATTCTACATTTATACTTCCAACCTTTCCAAGCCCTTGATTCCATTGAAGAAAAAAAAGTTATATTCACTAAGGATCATTTCTCACTATTCGTTAATTTTATATTAGATGTAAAGTGTTGCTATGGCTATACAAATTGTTACCAATTGACAACGTTTTTCTAGTCGTTTTTTAGAGACTGAGCTTTTTGGAAATGATAAGTTATTGATCTAATTGAATTGTAATATTTACCGATTCTGATTTTGAATGTTGACCCCTTTTTTTATAGCTTTGAATTCGTTAAGTTTTTAGAGCACTCTTAACAAAAAGCTTAGGATTATCAACAACTTTTAGTCCCCATCCAAATCCTCGGAGTACCATCTATGTTATTGATTTTATTGCCTATTCTAATGTCGGTCCCCCTAACAAGGACCTTCTCGGCAAAAGAGTTATTATTTAGAGCTAAATAGCAAATAGTTTCGATAACCCTTAAAAAACTTTTTCTCTATTCTGCCCTCTGCAAGACTTTTCAAAACCGCCCCAAATGGAGCTTTGAATCCCTAGCATGATTCGATCCAAGCGCCCCTCCCCTGCTATGATGCCCTAGTACTGGGGCCGGAAAATTAGATAACCTATATTTCCTCTATTCGATAACCGAATCCTATATAACCAATCGATATAAGCTATCGGGTAGCGACCTATTGACGTATCCTATATCCGATGGTATACTTTGTATCCGTACATTTCTTGTTGTACGGTATCTGTAATCCCACAGCATATAGAGCGTCCGTACATCTTTTGTTGTACGGAGTTTCAACGTAAAGAGGACCTAAAACCCATGATTAAGTGGCATCTATCCCAGACCAAGTACCAACAGGTCGAAAAAGGTGAAAAATCTGTCATCGGAGATGTGAAAACAATCACATATAAAGCAGAGGTGATCCACGGATCATACATGGATGTCCATGAAGGTGATAACGGAATTATGAGAGTAGAGTTACCGGAAGGAATTAAATTCTTTTCGGTAGCCATGGAAAGATTAATCCTAAAAGATACAGTAGATATGACTCCTGAAGTCAAATCACAGTGGCAACGTGAAGTCCTAGCTGACGTGGTTGGAACCCCGAAAGGAGTTCTAGCGATCCTCTACTGTACTTCCGAAGCCGACCTTAAGCGGCTCTTTGTTATCACTACCAGGATCCGCGTTTCCTGGAAAGAGGAGTCGCTTAAGTTCAATAAGATAGTTGTCAATGTTGAAGAGCTCAAAAAAATCAACTTCCCACCGAAGTTGGTTGCCGACTTAAGGAAGCTTAAGGTTATCGAATAGAGTACTTCAACCCTTAGAGATAAGGAGGGCTGATCATCTAATCAGCCCTCCTTCTATGCCTGTATACAATCCTAGGTGAACTAAGTAGTTGATTTTGATTCATAAAATCCCGACTACTGATCAGATGATCAGGTATATAACCGCCGCAACTTGATTAGCCTTTGCTTATGCTAAAATGATATAGATAAAAATGGGTGTACCCCTTGACTAACCCCGACGCCTATGTTAGAGTATATCGTGAATCCATGAATGACTTGTATCATGGTTTCATAGATGAACTGTATCATAGTATCTTGTAGCGTAGTTTTATGGATGACCTGTAGCACAGTACAGGATATATTTTATTGGATAGACATATTCTGTACTGTGATTACGGGTTATTATTATAAATTAGAACAATGCTTATAAATCCATATGAAAACTAAATGTCAATGTCAATGTCAATGTGAGATAGATAATAGTTATGGAGATAGTGATCTTTCTAGTTATATCATTGTTTTGCTCTCGATCTTAGGTATGAGTATTTACTTATATCTAGCCCTGATCTCTACTAGGCTCTTGTGAAATAGAAATAGTCCAATGTCCTTAAATACAAATCTAAATCTAAACCCAGATAGAAATCCTCGATCATCAGGTATCGTCCTGATGCGTCATCAAGAAGAGGCTCTAGAAAAATGTGCCAATGCGAAGGTGTTCGGTTACTTGATGGGAGTCGGTACGGGGAAAACATTTACCCTTCTTGAAGATGCCTACAGATTATATCAGGCGAACAAAATAGAGATCCTAGTTGTTGTAGCCCCAAAAGTTCTCTGTATTCAATGGTGTAGAGCGATTGATGAGTACTACAACAACAAGAACTTTAACTATCGATTATCTTATCGCAGTAAGATACTAAAGTTATTCTCAAACAAGCTATCGATATTCATCATTAACGTAGAATCGTTTAGTAGGAAAGCGCATCATCAGTTAGATAATTTAATAAAGCAGGAATACAAAAAGATAATGGTGGCAATTGACGAGTCAACAAAAATAAAGAATATAAACGCGCAGAGAACCAAGACGATTCTAAAGGTGTTCCATCAAGCTGAGTATAAAAGAATCCTAACTGGCTCAATAATCACTGAATGTATAGTTGATGCTTATGCTCAGTTTACGTTTCTCTCAAAAGATATCTTCCCGTATAGTCTACGGGGATTCCAGAACATGTTTACCGTACAGCAAAAAATGTACGGGCCGTTCGGGAGCTTCACGAAGACGTTGGCGAACCGAAACATGCCACACTTCACGGATACGATAAATCCTCTAGTATTTCAAATTGCAATCGAGGATTGCGTGGATCTACCAGGGAAGATATATAATAATTTCTATATCACCTTATCCGATGCAACGAGGGTAATCTACAATAAACTATTCAAAGATATGATCTACGAACTCAAGGAACTGGATAAGCATGGACAAAAAGAGATCCTAGTTATGTTCGCCCTGCTTAAGTTTCATAAATTACATGAGATAATAAGCAGGGATGACAGTAAATTCAAAGCCATAGATCAGATAATTGAGACTCATCCGCACTCGAAGATAATTATATGGTGTTCGCACCTAAACGAGGTAGCCTTGCTAAGAAATTCCTTGCAAGTAAGTCATAAAGATAAAAGCATAGGAGTAATCGCGGATGGAGAGTATCCAAAAGAGGCGGAGAAAAAAGATATCCTCGTGGTTACTATGCAAAGCGGATCTTATGGCCTGAATTTTCAGGACTTCAATGTGAATATATACTTTAACCGGATGTATAGTATGGCGGTAAAGATTCACTCGGAGGCGAGATCCTATAGAATAGGGACGAAGCAAAAGGTATTCTACTACGATATCATAGCGGAGAATACAATAGATAATGATACGTTATTTATCCTAGATAAAAAGCATATATTGATTTCAGACCTTATAGATAAGCTTAATAAAACTAATGTCCAAGATGAGAGATAAATATCGTAAATATCCTAGAGGTCACCATGAATATAATCGAAGAACTTGGTAAGTTGGCTCAGATAAATATAGAAAGTTCTAATGAATTAGACAAACTATTGGAGAGGATCGAAATATGTAAAGACATCATAAAATACACGAAAGATAGTATAGTTGAGAAGCTGGAAAGCCTTGGGGTATCTTCTATAGATACGATGACTACTGTAGATACTAAACGTTATAGAATAACAATGACAAATAGGCCAAGAGCGTACCTGGTCAAGGGGGAGGAGCATAATGCAGTTAAGTGGTTGAATGGTCATGGAGTCTTTGCGGCTAAGTTATCCGTTGTCCTAGATGTTGATAACCTAGAAGACTTACAACTCCGTAAGGATGAAATCACTAAATTAGTGGGACCATTGTTGGAGGAAAACGTACATCACAAGATCGATATGCATTGGAAAACATTGCAGAGTGCAGTATATGCGACTATAGTAGATAACCAAGACCTTCCACCCGAAGAGTTCATTAAAGTTATCCCTGATAGTCAAGTTAAAGTTATATCCTTGTCATAAAGAGGAAGATTTCAATGAAATCAACAAGTCAACAAGTAGATATGCTTAAGGCAGGTTTGAAGGATCTTGTGGAACCTGAGTCCATAGGGTCTATGGAACCCCAAAAGAGTCATGAATTCTTAGTAGATCAAGAAGAGGGGTTAGATCAGTTAACGGCGGATCTGGCTTATCCCAGGTTGAAGATAATTCAGACAGGTAGTCAGCAAATACTAGAATCGAATCCTGATCTTTCCCCAGGTAATATCTATAATACATTCACTGAAGAACAATATCCG
The DNA here is from genome assembly GCA_050749365.1 of Nitrosopumilaceae archaeon. Taxonomy (GTDB): domain Archaea; phylum Thermoproteota; class Nitrososphaeria; order Nitrososphaerales; family Nitrosopumilaceae; genus JBBDNF01. The sequence continues at coordinate 18,442 of JBOGRG010000174.1, read as the reverse complement.
GGAGTTCCTGGAATCACTTGTTCCCTAATTGCTCATCGCAAGATGTATATAGAGGCTATTCCAATGCGGGATGGCGGAGGGATTGTAGCGTTTCATGATCCTCAGACTTTGAATATAAAAGACTTTCAATTCTCCAGGGAGCGTAGTGGCTTTATTAAGGATGGTAATGATCTATTTGAGTCCCATTATCATTTTGTGAGAGTTTGGCAACCCGTTGAAATCGATGCCATATTGATCTTTGCGCGTACGCAAATCGTCAAATCGAATATATGGCGTACCTTAGTTAGGTTACTTACCTATCAAGACAACCCCGTTAGCGTTTACGGGGGAAAGTACAATATATCTGTAGTTCGTGAAAAAAGGAAGTCGTTTACGTATTTTGGATGGCGTGTTCAGAGGCACCCGGATCTATACGTGACGGAGCGAGAGTTTAAGATTGCTTCAAATATCTATAGATCCTTTAAGCCTCAAGCTCTACTTGCTACCAACAATAAGAATGAAAATCAAGACCCTTCATTCTAGAGAGGAGTTACTATGTTCCATCAAACCTGGTACGTTATGCTGAGAAAATCATTACATTGGTTCTTCAACATTCCCATGAGTGAGCGTGAGAAAAAATGGTTACGCAATATAGTAAGCATCGTGATCGTAGTCTTTGCTTTCCTATTGCTTACATAGGGGGCATAGATATCATGAATGTAACCTGTATAGATTGCGAAACCTATGATCCATACTTGAAAATCGATGGGCCGGGAGCTGTTTATGGGAGATCCCATTTAATCGGGGTAGCTTTAGGGGACCTTCAGCATCAAGAATATATACCCATCGGGCATGAGGGAGCAACAAACACACCAAAAGAAGAAGCTATAGAGATTATAAATAAATTCCTAGCTTCCGGAAGTCCTATAGTAGGGGCAAAGATACTTTATGACCTAGAGCAGTTAGCTGTCTTCGGCTGTAAGATACCTGAGAAAGCTACTTTCTTAGATGTTCAGTATGCTGAAGCCCTATTGGAAGAGGATGGTACATATAATCTGGAATACCTAGCTCAAAAATATGGTTCGACTAAAACAACTACATCTCTCGAAGAAAGCTATGCAGACATGTTCAATGTTCCGTTGGCCAAAGTTAATCGTGATCAGGTGTATAAGGTTCTAGCTATTCTGCCTCTAAAGATTGTAAGCGACTATGCTAAACAAGATGTAAAGGCTACCTTAGAGGTTCTAGATAAGCAGCTTCCGTTGATACAGAATCAGGGGCTAAGAAATCTATTCGATATGGAATGCTCCTTGATTTACGTGCTACATCGGATGCGAATGCAATCGATTGATATAGACCTCGGTAAGCTAAATGAACTCTATAGAATAGCTTATAGTGGAATAGCTACTATAGAATCAAAGTATAGTCAATTATTATCCTTGAGGTCTGCTAATTGTCTGGGATCATTCTTGTTGGAAAATGGAATACAAGTACCAATCAATCATAACACAAAAAGCTCTTGTCGGTATTTGATCACTAGACAATGGCTAAAAGAGTTCAATGGGCATGATACTACTGGTATCATAAAAGATGTGTTAGAGTATCGAGAACTATTAAAGTTAAAGAATACATTCCTTGATTCCTACTTACTCAAAAGAATTCAAAAGGACAATGAGAATATATATCCTCGTATACATCCGTTATTTCATCCTTTAAAAGGTGACCAATATGGAACCGTGGCTGGCAGATTTAGTAGTTCTAATCCTAATCTACAGAATATACCGATGGCAGGGAAGCAACCCATCGGACAGGTACGTAATATCTTCGTCCCGAAGAAGGAGGAGGAATGGGTGAAGATAGATAGGTCTCAGATTGAGTACCGACTACTTGTTAACTATGCCAGCGGTCAGGGAGCTGATGCGGCAAGGAGAGCATACGTCAGAGATCCAAACACAGATTTTCATAAGTTTGTTATGGGGTTGACAGGACTCGATCGTAAATCTGCTAAAGTATGTAACTTCCTCCTGGTCTACGGGGGAAGCGTAGCGAAATTAATCAAAATTTCTGGGTTGGATCCCATTAAGTGTGAAGGTATATATAACACGTATCATGAAAAGCTTGGATTCGTTAGGGCTACGTATAAGATATTTCAAAGTAGGGCTTTTATGAATGAAGAAATAAGGACATTAACTGGGCGTCGAAGAAAATTTAGCAACGGTAATCAGTATAAAGCCCTAAATGCATTTATCCAGGGTACGGCAGCGGATATAATGAAGATTGATATGTACAGCTTGTGGACGTTTGGTTTGTATGATGAAATAGGATATCCGCTACTAACAGTACATGATGAGTTAGACTTCTCAGTACCTATTAATAAACTTAAAATACTCAAAGAAGCTAAAAGTATCCTAGAGAATATCTATAAGAAATATACGGCGGATATTAAAGTTCCTCTGCTCGTTAATTTCAGCAAAGGTCCTAACTGGGGGCAACAAGAGGATATCAAGGTATGAACATATTCCATCGCCTAACTCAAGATAAGTTTTGCAGACACCTTCTAGCTGTTGATAAAGATGGAAACGAAGTGGGAAGCTGTAGTCATGAGGCTATTAAATGGTGTGTTATTGGATGGTTAAGGTTGCACAAGGATAAAAGAAATATGAGTAAAATACAAAGTGCTGATATTCATTTACAAATGATGCAAAAAACATATGCTGCATTCAAATGTGGAATTGCTGAGGCTAATGACAAGATGGGTTACGATTATGTAAAATTCTTACAAGACTCAATTCAACAAGAGGAGTTAGAGGATCTAAAAGTATGAACATATTTCACGAGCTAACCGAAGACAAATTCTGCAAACACTTTCTTGCAACGGATATAAACGAAAGGGCAGTGCAGAGCAATAATTCTACGGCAGTTAAATGGTGTGCTTTAGGCTGGTACTACAAAAGTCTAAATTCTGCGACTTGTGACTCAAAGTTACAAAAACATAAAGATATGCTAACTCGAATGACTGAAATAGCTTATTCTTTGTGTAGTGATAGCAATGAATGTCTAGGCATAACGGAAGCTAATGATCGCTTTGGGTATGCTTACATCGAAAAGCTTCAGGAAGAATTAGGATAATCGCATGAACATATTCCACGGGTTAACCGAAGATAAATTCTGTATTGCCTATCTGAGTAAAGACGAGAAGGGAATCTTTCCTACGTATTTTTGTTCCCCAAAGGCTAGTAAATGGTGCGCTCTCGGATGGATCTTCAGGGCTAAAGAGTTAGGGAGCATAGGAGAAATAGAACGTCAAGACTTAATTAGAAAGATGAGTGAATTAGCTTCTAATATGCTAGGTAGAGATCCTGAGATGGATTCGGATATCGGTGAGTATTATGTCATATCGGAAGCAAATGATAAATTCGGGTATCGATTCGTAGAAGCCTTGCAGGGGGTGGAATGATTATGAAATATACATTACAAATAATGGTTGTATTGTTTCTCCTGGTTAAAAGTAGTGATACGATTAGCTGCTCATCGGAAGAAGGTAATAAGCTATTGCAAGAATACGAACAGGCGCTAGAAGAAAGCAAGAATAAAGAACAGTTGGAGGAGAAGCTTAAAGAATTAACATTAGATGAAGAGGTTTATATATGAAACTATTAGCCGCTATGGTACTGGCAAGTAATGCTTTCTATGATTCTAGAATTGACTATGAAAAATACAATCGAGAATCAGATCAAGTGTATAATGAATTCTTGCAACGCAAAGCAATTGATCGACTCGAAAGGATAGAAAAAGCCATCAAGCAACAGAGAAAAAATGTTATAGAGAATTATGATGGCACTATTGAAATTGATACAGGATACTAAGTATGAAAAAGATACCTACTTTATTTAGGAGAAACTACATTACTCATCATGTAGAGAATGAGCTTGCCTCGCCTGAACTTGAATGGGTTATATCCGGACAAAGAGAGGCTACCAGAAAATGGGACGGAACATGTTGCATGGTAAGGGATGGTAAATTATGGAAGCGTTACGAGTTAAAGAAGGACAGAGTAGCTCCTTTAGATTTTGAGGAGGCTGATGCTGTCGATCCCATTACCGGAGACACGGTAGGCTGGGTTCCGGTGGATGCCAGGCTTCCCCAGGACGTTTGGCATCGTGAGGCTTTCAGCAAAGCTTCCGCATCAGGGGGTTTGCAAGATGGTACATACGAACTATGTGGCCCCAAGATCCAAGGAAACCCCGAGTTTTTTGACTCCCATGTTTTAGTGAGGCATGGAAATGCGATCTTAGTCCTTATCCCTCGTACATTTGACGGGTTAAAGGAATACTTATTCTTGCATGACATTGAAGGAATAGTTTGGTATCATAAAGATGGGCGGATGGCTAAGATAAAAGGTAAGGATTTTGGACTCAAACGAACAAAATGTCCTTAGTAGAGGACCTGAAATATGAATACTCTAGATAATCTCAAACCTGATGTTTATTCAAGTATACCACTTGAGGCTATGGAGTCTGTCGAAACTCTACTACTAGTAATTGTGGGATTTATCATCGGGTCAGCCCTAGCCAAACTATTAGAGAGATGAGCTTTTAAGTATGAATACTCTAGATAATCTTAAACCTGATGCTTGTTCCAATGATTTACTGAAAAAATTAACTGAGTGTATCGCAAAATCCTGGGAGTGACAGAGAGACCCAAAGTCATGGAAGGCACACACCTTCTTAGCGATCGAGGTCTTGAACTCATCCGTTCCTTCGAGGGATGCAAGCTCTCCGCCTACCGGGACTCGGGCGGCGTTTTAACCATCGGCTACGGTCACACCGGCGCCGACGTGAAACCCGGTCAGATGATTACCGACGAGCGGGCAACCGCGCTGCTACGCGCGGACGTTGCCCGTTTTGAGACCGCTGTGAACGACGCGGCGAAAGTGCCGCTCACCCAGGGGCAGTTCGACGCCCTGGTGTGCTTCTCCTTCAATGTCGGCGCCGCCGCCCTACGGAAATCCATCCTGCTCCGGCTCGTGAACGTCGGCGATTTCGCTGGGGCCGCCCTCCAGTTCCAACGCTGGAACAAGGCGGGGGGCAAAGTCCTCGCTGGCCTGATCAGACGCCGCACCGCAGAGCGCGCCCTGTTCGAGGGACGCGGTAGACCGCAAGGAATACTTATTCTTGCATGACAAGGATTTTGGACTCAAACGAACAAAATGTCCTTAGTAGAAGACCTGAAATATGAACATTCTAGATCCTCTTAAACTTGATTCTAATCTTAAACTTGATTCTTGTTCCAATGATTTACTAGTTAGGCTGACCGAAGCTATCGCAAAAGAATGTAGTGCTCCTGTTATATCTTCTAGCTCTATGGTAACCGAAACTCTAATAGGAATTGCTATTGTACTTATTTTCGTATTTTATTATATCTTTAGTAGAATTAGAAAGATGAACTTTTAAACATGAACATATTTAGCACTCGACAACTCTACACAGAGAAACTATTCCTTAAATGGTTTAGGGATATATGTAAGGATAGAGAATGGTACTTCCAACATATAGAAACTGGACAAACCGCTAGGGGATATCCGGATATAGAAATTCATTTTGGGGATGGTCAATCCTGTAAGATTGAGCTCAAGATGAATGATGCCAAACTTAGGATATCTCAACAACATTGGTGGGCTACAGCTTATCGATTTAAGATAAGGAGCTGTATTGTACGATATCTAGATGTTGTAGATAGATTTCAGTTAATTATGCCAGGGGATATTTATAAAGTCGGGCTAGGTTATAGAGGAAACCTCGAGAAGATAATCCCTACAGCTACCTATAATCGTTTAGATGCTGAAAATCTTATAGAGGACATAAGGAAGATAGCCAGTGGAAATCTTAAAACCATTAGCTAATCTATCTGTAGTTCCCTGCTATAGAGGAACTAAGATTCCTAGCATAAGAGGCTGGGGAACTTCTAACTTAAAATTCAACGATATATCCAAGAATTCTAATATCGCTATAAAGCTAGGGGGACCATATTGTCTAGTTGATATAGATATTGAAGAGGTAGGATTAGCCAATTATCTAAGACCTTATATTCCAGCTACTTACTCTTTTGGTAGAGAAAGTTATCGAGCCCCTAGCCACTATATCTTCAAAAGTAATTCAGATAACAGAGGATTTAAGTTAAAGGGAATCGGTAAAGACCTTTTATTAGAGGTTAGGAATAATGGGTTAACTATCATTCCTCCTTCCGTTTATATTGAAGAAAATAAAGTCGATAATATAATCGTATACAATGACAAGGATATAGAGGCTATCGATTATGATTCCTTAATAAGAGTTATTAGGCTTGGATTCATATCATATACGATTCATGAGAACTGGCCTTCTCAAGGACTTCGGCAAGATGCGACTTTAGGTTTTGCTGCATTACTTCTTAACTCATCCATCGAAGGACCTGATGTCCTATACGTAATAGAACACGCTATCCAAAAAATAGATGAGGAGTTACCAGCTAGAATAAAGGCAATTAAGGCGACGATAAGTAAATTCAAAGAAGGGTATAGAATAGCTGGTCTCAGTTTGTTGAAACGAGTATATGATGAAGATTTCTTGCGCTACTTTGTATTGTTGCTAGGAGACAATATAGAATTTATTGAATCCGTTGATGTATTCAACGCCAGATATTGTTGGATCGAAAACATCACTGCGATGTGGGATTGTTTATTTCAAAGGGCTGTAAAGTTATCTGACTTAAAAATACAATGGGGGCATTCTAATAAAATCACAAACAACAATCAATCTTTTAAGACTGTTAATGTTGTAGATTTGTGGAAGGAATCGAGGGGAAAGAATATGTATCAAAAAGTTATATATGAACCCGGCAAGCCAACCATATATGAGAACTGTGTAAACATATGGCCAGGATGGGGGTGCGAGCCTTTAGATTATATAGAGGAAGACATAGAACCTATAATAAATTTATTGATTTATTTGTTCGATGTAGCCAACACGCCACGCAATATCAAATATATGAGATGGTTTATTCAATGGTTGGCTTATCCATTACAGTATCCAGGCGAGAAAAACCATACAGTCGTACTTCTCTACTCACAAAAAGAAGGCGTAGGTAAGAGTTTGTTGACCTATGTATTAGAGAAAATATACGGGCTTAATTTCGTTAAGGTTACGGAAGATATCTTCAACAATTTGTTTGGCGATCATTTGATGGCAAAACAATTTCTAGTGGGTTCCGAGCTGACTGGATCAGATAGATTCAAAGGGATGGATAGATTAAAAGATTTAATAACTGAACCCACAATCACCATAAATCGTAAATATCAACCTGTTATCAGTGTAAAGAATTGCCTTAATGTTCTTCTTACGAGTAACAATTTTGATGCCATATGGGTTCATTCTGATGATCGTAGATTCTTTTTATGGGAGGTAGTAGCCGCTCCGAAACATACAACTTTTTATCAGAAATTAGGCACTTGGATCGAAGGTAAAGGACCAGCACAATTCTTTCAGTACTTATTAAAAGTAAATCTAGATATCTACAATCCTCATGCTAGAGCTATAGATACCCCATATAAGGAGATAATTAAAGAGGTATCCAAGACGAAGGTAGATTTTTTAGTTCAGTCAATCTTAGCGAAGCCGGATTGTCCTGATCTGGTGTCTTGTACTTGGATGATAGGGAAATGTCTAGAAGAAGGAGGGACCTCGGTAACCTTAATGTCAGTTGCTAAAAGTTTGCAAAAAATAAGCAGAATGAAAAGAGATGTAGTATTAAGCAATAAACGGGTAATAAAAGCATGGGCGATTAAAAGACAATCTAAATGGCGATTGAGGAGTATTCGAGAATGGTCAGATTACGCTAACGAGAAGGGACTAACTTGAATGAAAATTAATATAATGTCCTATGCTATTATAAAGCATCCAGATAATTCTGTTCAAAACGCTATTGACGCACTTGTGAAAGAAACAGATATATTTGACGCGAGGACAAAAGGTAAGAGTATTGTTTTAGTTGTGTCAAGTCATGGAGATGAGGTGTTTCATAGTGTTACAGGAAATTTAGAAAAGCTTGATAGAGCTAAAATTTCAGAAATCGTCGTTGAACTATTGCGATAAAAACTCCTTAAGATCGATTGCTTCTTTAGTTAAGAATGGAGAAACGGAAGGTCCTGGTATCCCTTGTATTACAGTTTTCTCTAAAGGATCTGTATCTTTCTTTAGATATGATCTGGCCGCGCTTTCTGTTAGGTCGAAAGCTTGGCCTAGTGTGGGGCCGAGTACTACGTCTCCAGGCGATGCGCCGTACTTAACAGCGCTGACAACTCCTGGTATCGTATTCCCCATCCCAAGAACCCCGCTTGTACTCGCTCCAATTAGAAACTTATCAAATCCTGTCATGTTCTTTGGATCTTTGTCTGGTGGTGGATTTCCAGCGTACTTGGGTATCAACTTTACATTGTAGACTAGATAACCCATTCCGGTCAATACTGCCATTGCCGTAGCTGCTCGTAAAGTATTTTCGACAGCCTCTAATGGTTCGTCTTTCCATCTAGTTATAATATCATCTTTAAGTTGAGGGAATACTGTATTTGAGAATTGAATAAAATAACTTTGTAATTGACTTATCACAGAACCTACATCCCCTGAAACTCTCAATGGACGATTCGCTGCCGATGGGGTAAAGGCAAGTCTATCCGCGAATCTTCGAGATCCCCTTCCTATATTATCCCGCATCTCATCTAGCACGCCCCTAACAAGGGGATCCATCTCTTTAGGGGAATTTTTAACAATAGGAGCTATGGCTTTAGCTCGATCGATTAAAGGAGCTACATCTATACCTAAACGTACTAACTCTCTAGTTATACGTTTCATATTTATTTTCGAGACTCGATCTGGGTAAAGCTCTCTTCGAGTAGCATCAACTAATACTTTTTTAATTCGATCTTCGATATATAACCTACCGTGGTCAAACGACATAAAGCGACCAAAATTAGTAACGGAGCTTAGGCCATTAAACTTAAAAGCTGCTTTTGTTAACTTTTGCGGAGTACCGAATATCTCGGAAACTATAGCATGTGTTCCTTCATCTACTAAACCGCTAAAGTTTTCATATTCTTCTAGTAGTTCAGTTTTATCTGCTCTTTTATTAAAAGCTCTTACAGTATTCGTAAATATCTGATCTATAGCCTGGGGTATTAGCTTCATTATGTATTCGGGTTTTGTATAATATGTATTACCGAAAACATCTAATGTATTAGTTAAAGCTGAAAAAGGCATAGTCCTCATGTACTGATATGTCTTTATAAAAGGTATAGCTTTTCTTATGGGAATACTTTCTACTCTATGATATTTATGAGTAAATGCTTTTAGAATGTTTTCTATCCTATCAAAATCAGCTTTCCTTACATCAATATCATACCTTCCTGCTTCGGCTTTGATTTTTGCGAAAGTCTCGGCTTTCTCGTTGGGTTTTTTCCACCATGAGAAACGCCTATGAAATTCAGCGGAGGAAGTTATAACATTGATGTATTCATTAAGTACTCTAAAAGTATCGTTGTCGGTAAACTTAGCTAGTAGTTGTTCAGGAATATCGTCTATAGTCCTGGAAACTAAAGAGAATCCGTTATTCTCTGCGATATCTAGAAGTACTTCTTCTATTCTTTCGGGCTTGTATCCATTTATCTGAAGTAATCTTACGAAGTCTTCTCGATTATTGTCATCAACTAAATATCTTCTCGGAAAGAAATTCTTATGGTAGGCTATATCTAGTCCAGCGTTTCTTCCGTACACCAAAGAATCATCTAGCAATCCTCTAAGATTTTGTACTAAACCCTTATACTTTTGATTGAAAGCTAACCCCCGTAGTCCTTTCGCTGCTTCTTCATTAACTTGATCTGGAACTTTAGCACGGATGCGGGATCTATTGACCTCGGGAGCATTAAAAGCTTTATCTAATGTTACCTGAAAGATTCCTCGGGCAGTTCGGATCCCCTCTGCCAAATCATCTCCAGCTACTTCATAAGCCAGTAGCGGATTTTGCATTGATTCCTTGATACCTTTAAGAGTCGGGGATACAGCGGACAAATCATCTAGATATTCCGCTGATCTTCCTTGGATAAGATCCCAGATATCTTTATTTAATTGAGAAAAATAGGGTAGTGTTCTGCCTCTATATCTAGTTAACACTTTGTTTAACTTTATTGAGGCTTCAGGAGGAAGGTTTATTTTCTCAAAGAATGGTTTTACTATTTGTTTTTCTGGGTCGAAGATAATGAAGCTCCACTCAGGTCTTTTCATTTTTTCAGCTAGATTAGCATAGGCTAGACTATCATAACCTCTTTCGTTAAGTCCAGACCTGATAGCCTGATACATAGGCTCTCTTATATTATTTCTAACTTTCTTAAATCTTTCAACTATCTCGGGGGCTGAAAGAGCCTCTTGCGTAAATTGAAACAAATCTTGGAGATCATCATCAAACCCCACAACCCTAATATCGTCGTCAATAAATCCTGCTTTATAGACTCCCTTAAAAGTTTCAACGTTATCTATTCGCTTCATCCATGGTTTTACAAGGTCACTATTAGGATTATCCTTAGTTATTTCTTTAATTGTAGTCTGAAATTCCTTGTACAAGGTATTGACTTGCGCGTCAAATAGTTCATTGACCTTCGAGTTACGTAATAAATTCTCAGTAATTGATCCTTGTTGAAATGTATAACTGTTATCAATCTCTTTAAGGATTGAAGTAGGATTCCAGTTTCCTAAGTCCTCTACGATTAAAGGATTTTTAACATTAAGATAGCCTTTAACAAGAGTAGACGATGGTAAATCTCTCCCTGTACTAGCGGCGAACAATCTTGCTACATTCGGATTGACGGAAAAATGATATCCTATATCCGCTGTTTGTTTGAACTTACGAAACTCTTTTCGAGTTCCATGAAACAGAGGTTCCTCTCTTTTCAGATAAGGATCGAAAAGACGAATCTTGGGTAACGTTTGAGGAGGAGTTCGAGGAAGGGGAAATGCTAATAAACCTAGATCGCTGACAATAGGAGGTATGCCTAATTCTTTTTGAAACGGCTCAGTGACATATTGCTTATAAGTTTCATTTATTGGGGTCAATAGATAATCTAATGTATCTAAAGATCCCATGAACCAACTTCCTTTTCTAAAGTTCTTCTTTGCGCTCTCAAAAGCATCCGAAGCATGGTCAAGTATATTTGCATTTCTTTCACTAATCTGTTTATGTAATAAGATACTTGTAAGCAACGGATTGCGAGCAGCTTCAGCTCCTCCTTGTAAAATATCTCCAGTAGTTTTTCCGCTCGTAATTATATCTTTATAAATCTTATCAAATAATCTAGGAAAGAATTCAAACTCTTCCTTTCGTCCTTTATCACTTCTTGCTATTCTATCTAGTGAAGGAAGATCATCAGGAATATCTACTTGATTAGGTAAGGGACTCTTAATAGGGGGATTTAATAAACTCGTACTTTTTGCTGTTTGAATGGGAGAAATTGGACTTGTCAATGATTCAAATTCTGATAGTAAGCTGCCGGGTTCAGGTGTTGAAGGGATCTGAGGAGCTCTTAAAAAGAATGGAGGATCAGGAGGAAGCGAAGCATCTCCTAGACTAGCTTCGTATTCTCGTAGAAGACTAGGCATTAGTACAACAACATATAGCCGTATTTATTATTAAAGAATTGTTTTATATCCTCAAAACGAGGATCCCCACGTAAAGATTCTAACTCCCTTATTACCTCCGGTGGAGGACCAGGCTCTAATAGACTATCTTCAAGACTCTTTTTGTGTAGCAATCTATCGAATATAATCTTATTATATACATGACGAGCAGCTAATGCTGCGTCAACTCCGCTTCTATTAAGAGTCTCTACTTTACCTCTAGCTGTGGCTTTGATTAACGATAACTCCTCTGGGGTGAAATTAAAATTATTATCAAGTGCCTCACCTTTCTTGCCGATACCTAATAATGTATTGTATCGATCTGTTAGTTCAGTTAAAGATCCAGTAGTGGATCGCGCGATTCGTATTCTTTCCTTTTCTTGTTCTTTCGCTGTTTTTGCTTGAGCCTCAGCCGCCTTAATTGTGTCTTTCTCCTTTTCCCTCTCCGATCGTGATTTTGCTTCATTTAATCTATCTAATGCGGTAAACGCTCTTGACAAATTAGCTGGTGTTTTATTGGCTACAGCGGCTTCGGCAATAGCACCAAAAGTTCTAGCTCGACTTTCGACTTGTGGATCATCAAAGGTTTCAGGTAATCTACCCTCGGGAGTCAGTCCAGATTCTCGAATCAAAGAATCTAAAGCCGCATCAAATCCAGGACCAGGATCTCTTCTTGGACGAGTTCTTATGTTTTCTTCACTTTCTCTTTGGCGAACTAAAGTTGAAGCAGGTCCAAGTTCTCCTAGCTCCAAAAGTCCTCGAACTCTTGGATCTGGATCAGTTTGAAATATCTGGGCTAAAGCAGCTCTCCTTTGTCTTTCTTCTACCTTCCCTAAATCTTGCTTATCTTCTAACGCCCTTAGTTCTATAGCCGTATCAAATAAAGTAGGATCTACATCTGCTTCTTCCAAGAATAAATCACTTCTTCTCGCACTTGGATCAGCGATCATCTTTTGCGCGATCCTGGCTCTTCCTGTTTTAGCTACTCGTTTGTCTAACGCTACATTAGTCTTCTCGTCAATCTCTAATTGAAACAACTTATCCCTCTGTTGTTGTTGTTGTTGGGAAAGGGTAAGTTCTAATAATCCTCTAGCTGTATTTCCTAATACCTCTCCCGTGGAAGTAGCGGGAGTCAAAAGACCGGAAGATAAACTTAAGAGTAGTTGTTGAAGAGCAGGATTTCCAAACAATCCTGCAAAATCAAATCCTGAACTATCAGCGGCAGGGATCTGAGGCTGTAAACCCCCGCCTAAAGGTCCCGCAGTTAATGGGATCTGATTTCCTAAAGGTCCTGGAGTAAGAGGAACTATAGATTGCGGACTACCGAAATTTTGAAATAGTCCAGGCATTAGAGTAATCCTCCTAATAAGCCTAATAGAGCACCTATGGCAGTCCCCCATCCAGGAAGTACACTACCCGCTGTAGCCCCTGCTAGTATGCTACCTATGCCAGCCCCGGCCCCAGCCCCTCCAAGAGTCCCGCCTATGGCGCTCGCTGGCCTACTGACGCCTGGGATCTGCGGCCCACCAACCTGTGTTCCAATGGATGTATTTCCAGTGGGGATACCGGAACCAAAAACTATCCTAGCGTATTCGTTAAGAAGATCCTGGGGTCTTTGGAAGATTTGTTGTCCGAGTCCTGCTTGTATTTGTCCTGGACGTAATAGTAATTCTTGAATAGTAGGAATGTTTTGTTCCGCTTGTCCTAGTTGACCTAGTAAACTACTTCTTGTACCGATGTTTCTTTCAAACTGTCCTTGTTGTTGCTGTAGTATTTGTTGGATATTGGCTAAATTCCTACCGAAAGCTTGTTGTTGTTCATTAGAAAGCTGGGATCTTAATCCTAAAGCTCCTTCTTGCTGCGCAAGTATTTGTTGAATGTCCCCGATATTCTGCCCGAATTGTTGTTGTTGCTGCCCTAGAACTTGTTGTCTAGTTGCTAAGTTTCTACCAAACTGAGCTTCTAATTGCTGAAGATTTTGTTGGAATAGCTGATCTCTAGCCTGCTCTAGAAATCTTTCTCCTGCTTGTAAAGCCCTTCCAGATCCACGAGTACCTCCAGAAACTCCTTGGGATATACGTTGGTCAGATCCTAGAGAAGGAAGAACTATTTCTTGAAATTCTCGAGTAAGCGGATTAAGTACCGCTTCTCGCAACCCCTCGGGTAATTGAAGATTAGCTCTTGGATCCTCACTAAGAATACCTCGTAGGGATTGGGGTAATAAGTTTTGTCTAGGGTCAACGGCTAATCTAGACCTTAATTGCGGCGATAAAACATCTTGGCCTAAGATGGCTTGAAGATTAGGAGGTAATAGATTCTCTCTTGGATCTTGGCCTAGAGCAGCTTGTAGGTTAGGAGGAATTAAATTAGCGTTGGGATCTTGCCCTAGCAACGAAGAGAATAAACCTCCGGGCTCAAATAAATTTAATTGACCTCTATTTATTCTTTCAAATTGATTCGTTGATCTCCTTAGCGCCGGTAATCTCCGGAGAATTTCTCCAATTCCTCTAAGCTCTAAAGGGTTAAAAGATGACTCCGGAACCCCTCCGAGAAATCCTCTACGCCTGCGCCTTCGACTTGGACGAACAGGAACCGAAGGATTGGGCGGAGCAGGAGCTGTTATACCATTTGACATAATCTAAAATCTTAACGATCTGGGTCTCTGCCCAGGTTGGAATCTCGGATCCCTTGGATTGAATGCCGCCCTCGTTAAAGGCCTTGGTCCTGCTCCTTCCGGTCTTGGTCCGAACTCTTCAGGGAATACTGGTCCTCTTGCTGTTGGTCTTAATCCTAATTCGTCGGGCCGTATTACATTTCCTTGTTGCCTAAAACGTGGTCTTATAAATGATCCATCTTCGTTAGGCAATATTACATTTCCTTGTTGTCTAAAAGATGGTCTTATGAAGTCTCCAAAAGGATCTGGATCCTCTAACGAACTAAATTTCCCACCAGGTATATCAGAATCCGGCTGAGGAAACGGTTGAAATGAAGGTCCCGGATTAAATCCAGGATTGAGTCCAGGATTAAATTGCCCACCCATAGTTATACCCTAAGTCGATCTAAGATATTTCGATTGATTTCTGTACCTTGAGGAGCAGGAGTCCTTTCCCTTGGAAGTCTACCAGACCTTCTCCTGAATAAAGATTCTTGTTCCCCTAATACATTTTCCATATGCCGCCGCAAGAAAGGTGGTATAACAGGCTCTACTCGACTAGTAGTGGTAGTTGGACCACCTCCCCCACTTTTTGGTCCTCCGCCCATAATCATACCTCAATAGTATAAAAAGATTCCACTTTTATCTTAAAATCCTTAAGGAAATTTGCCCACTCCATTCGTCCTACAAATTGTATATATGAAATGGCATATTTCTTACAGTATTCAAAAAGCAACCTTAAGAAATTATGTAACTCATATATATCATGAAACCAACCAGCTAGGGCTCTTATGAATAATGTATTGGAGTTAGTATAGTACGTTAAACATACGGCTTCAAGTTGATCATCGATCATTATCATCCATACATTATCTTTTATTCGATCCTCTAAAATATCATCAATTATCGAATCCGGAACGTTACGTTCGTAAGTTCTATAACGTTCAATATAAACTAATAAAGTATCACGATAACTTCTTATTAATTCTTTATCAAGTAGGTATAATCTATAGTTTCTCCCATTGATTATTGTTTCGCACATACAATCCTCTACCTGCACCTGGGTTAAAACTTGTTCCATCTGCATATATCATCATACCATCAGTAAACTTATCTTGATCAACCCCACTCGGATCAAAAGGTTGATCTACGTTTCGAGCAATTGTATCAGCTATTCTTCTTAATTCTAAATTTAGAAATACTATTAAATCCTTCAAATTCTTAAATGGAGGAATGTTATTAGGAGTATACTTAATACTCATACATATTTTCCGACATCTTCTATAGAAAGAGTATAACTCTTCAATTCCCAAGTATCTTGCCCGATACTTTGAAACCTCACTCCGAAGTATCTTCCGGTAGCTAAGAACCACAATTCTTTAGATGTTCCGATAGTATAAACAAGCGAATTTCCCCAATCGATGGGATCTTCATAATCAATTTTAGTACCTATATTTATGGTTATAGCAACTCCATTGCTTCCTGATATCTCAGGCTTCATGTAATTAATTCGTTTTAATACTTCATCGTTTTGTTGAAATCCTTGGTCTACAAAAGACATTCCAGTCTTCACGACTGTTGATGTTATACTACTAGACTCAGCTAGATTAGAAGTGAACATATCATATAGGATGAAAGAAGATACTTTTCCAGCTATTAAAAGTCTCCCTACGGAAGCATCTGAGTTCCATACTGAACTATCTGCGTCCCAGACTCCCGAATCCGAATCCCACGTAGCCCCTATTCCTATGGAACCCCGATCTGACATTCCGTATATCTCATTTATAGGGTACTTACTCCAAGTATCGAATCGGGTATGGTAAATAAATAACGTGTTAACATAAGTACTGGATATGGGAACTCCTACTATGACAATCTTATCATATACATCAACAATTAAAAATGAATTTGTTTTAGTCTCAGCGTCCAGATTACTGAAAATTTCTTCTTTTAATCTCTGATCTATTAGTGATCTAAAAGAATTACCGTCATGGACTATAATATCATCTTGCGTTAAGACATAATGCTGGTCGCCTAATTCAGCGACACAATTCTTAGCCATTATACCAGAATTTCCGAATATCTTGTAAAAGTTAAAGATATTCGGAAATCCTATAAACCTCATGCCCCAGGTGGATCTCGTTTTGTATATTATATGTGAGTCTCGTAATTGTAAAGAATCTACACATTCATCAGGACTATCCGCAAGTTCTATCTCCCCCGCGTCTAATGTCAGACTTAACTCATCCCAAGATAAAGGAACTTGACCTAGGGAAGCAGAGGTACTCCATTTGACCATTTGAGGAAATGGTACAGTACCTTTAGTGATATTAACTGCGATAAGGTAATTATTAAAAGTTCTAACAGTATTAGCTTTCCAAGTAGCAGACCACCCTGTAAGATTAGCCATTCTTGGAGTAGTAGAGGTGGATAACCATTGTTGAGGATTATCAGTTCCGTTATTCAGTATTAGATTACCATTTATCTGACAAGATTGCCAAGCATTAAAGGAAGAGGCAGAATATAGAACATCCGCACCAGCCGCTGTTCTTGTTATATTATTGTGTAACCCATTAAAAAATCCATAGATAAGAGTATTACTAGCGTATACTAAATAATCTTGTTTACGCTGATCAAAGCTAGATAATATGAAATGAGGAGTAGTAGATAAAGAGCCTACAGCTATAGACGAAGTATATCCCATAGATGATTTAACAACACCATACTGAAACTCAACATGATCTGCGACTTCCCAGGAGTTAGGAGGTAAGTCCTCTGTTGGCCTATCAGTAATAAGCCCTAAAGCCCCGAGTTGTTGAATTTTGACTAAAGGCATATTAGTAAGCTATAGGCGGTTCAAATCTTGCGTCTAAGTTAAAATGCGCCAAGCAAACAGCATCGGATCCCTGTGCCGTAAGATTAGCAACATTAATCATCTTGATACCAAAAGTGAGTGTGCCACCAATGTCTGTTCCCGCTGTTATGTTTCTCACAAACAATCCCGCACCTGGTGCCGCTGTTACAGGATTCCACAAGTCATTATTCGCTACTGTTGCGCTCGTTATTCCTCGCATCTCCTCTACTAGCATTGCTGTATTAAAAAATCCATTTCCTCCGGTTCGAAGCACAAAAGCTCCTGCCGTTCCATCTCCATGAGCAGGTTTAGTATCTCTAGCAAAAGTCTTGAAATAAAGCCTGTTCTCTCTTGCGACCCGTAAAGCTGAATCATCGGGTTTCCAGTTATATGGATCTTCTCCTTGCCACATATTTAAGGCAGTTAATCTGCATGAAGCTGAAAGACTAGCGGCAAAATTTACATTAGCGGATACCACTACAGCGCTAACCGATGTCCAAGAATCGCTGGGTAATACATTAACTGAGGCAGAGTGTGCCAATATAATGTCCATAACTATTCCTGTTCCTATAGAATAGTCCCAAGTTCCTGGATTAGAAGGTATTCTAAACGATTTATACTCAAAAGTATTGACTGAGGATATTACAAAACTACGTCCATAGAATTGATTGCTCGCAGCGTTTTTAAGGCGGAAATTATAAGTTCCAGTTAAACTAGAACGCATCGCAAAGGATACACCAAAAGGTCGTAAAGCTACTGGTCGAAAATCATTACCTTCTACCACGAATCTTAAAGAAGTATAAGCTGCGATATCTAGTCCTGCTGTAGTTTGTTGTCTAAGTCCTACGGCGTGAACTGGATTGACATTCAAAATAGATGGAACTCCAGTAGCCGTAACTCGCTCTATTTCTAGAATTCCTACTGTTGCACCATCTAATACATACGCTCCTAAATGTGCGTGATTGAGGGCGTCCGATAATATACCTGAAGCAGTAGGCCCGAGGGGCCAAAATACCATATCACTATTTACAAATGGATTTATTGTAGGTTGCGGTATGTCATTAAAAGCTAATAGATTTGTACCATCAGAGTAGATGGTCGCTAACTTCTTAGGATAAACCTCTGTAGTAGTATATCCATTTATAGTCTCCGTTCCAGCGGGATCTAAGGTAACGATTCTATTTGTATTATTGAATACCCCTACCTTAAAACCATTACCGAGAGTCGCTGCTCCTGTGAATGATATTGTTACACCTGCAC
>JBOGRG010000173.1:0-18459 GCA_050749365.1 Nitrosopumilaceae archaeon | reverse complement strand
CCTTATCCAATATTCAATTCTTTTTTTGTCCAAAATAACAACTGCAAGCCCTGCCTCTTTTAGAAGATTGTAATTGGTTTCAGGATATGAACCAAGACAAACTATACGCTTAATGCCTATGGTTATTGCCATTTTACTGCACTCAAGACATGTTACAAAAGTCGTATAAAGTGTAGTATCTTTTGTGCCAGATCCCACACCCAAAATGGCACAATGCATAATTGCATTTGCCTCAGCATGGTTACAAATACACCTGTCTAGACCCTCCCCTGATTCTAGCTTTCCTTCTGCTCTAAGCTGACACCTCTTACAACCGCCCTCAAAGCAGTTTTTTACCCCTGGTGGAGTTCCGTTATAGCCTGTTGCAATCTGTCTGTGATCACGTACAATCACAGCACCAACCTGCCGTGTAATACAATTTGAACGGAGTTTTGCCAGTTCTGCCTGAAGCATAAAGTATTCGTCCCAAGTTGGACGCTCAAACGATCGTTTCACACAAGAATTGATATTTGCTCTAATATAAGATTTGAAAACTCCGAAAGAAACTTTTTACTTGTCTAAAAGAAGATGATGTTACTTGGCTCCTCAATATATTGATCATAAATTAATCAAAAAAAATGCGATCGAATATAGAGAATATCAAGTAAATTTAGCAAACCAGGCAACAAGAGAAAACTGTTTGGTGGTTCTTCCTACTGGACTTGGAAAAACTGCAGTCGCCTTACAAGTCATTGCAGAGTTTTTGTCAAAAAAGACTAGGGGGGTTTTATTTTTAGCACCAACAAGGGTTTTGGCACATCAACATTTTGAATTTTTAAAAAATAATCTTCTGATTAGTGATATTGCGTTGGTAACAGGAGAAGACCCTGTTTCAAAAAGAAAAAAACTGTGGATAAATAGTGTAATATGTGCTACCCCAGAGATTACAAAAAACGATCTTGACAGACAGCTTGCCTCACCAGATCAATTTAGTTTATTGATCTTTGATGAAGCACACAGAACCATTGGAGACTATTCATATTCAGGCATTGCTGAGCGTTTCAGAAATTCAAATGTTAGAATAATGGGAATGACTGCAACGTTACCAAGTGAAAGGGAAAAAGCTATTGCCATACTTGATACATTAAAAATTGCCAGCATAGCGCAGAGAACAGAAGACAGTCCCGATGTAAAACCATACGTGCAACAGACAGATACACAGTGGGTTACAGTTGAGCTTCCACCTGAGATGAAAGAGATCCAAGCCTGCATACGAACATCGCTTGAAGCAAGATTTCAAGATTTACGAAGAGCTGGGCTTAATCTATCAGATAACAAATCTCTCTCACAGCTTCTAAGGGTACGAGACTTTGTCATAAGACAAAACAAGCGAGCAGCAAAACCACTTTTTACTGCAATAAGAATAATCCATGCACTAAATGTTCTGGAATCACACGGAATTACATCGTTTTTAAGATTTTGTGACAGAACGCAGAAAAAGAAAGGGGTTGGAATAAAAGACCTTTTTGAAAACGATCTAAATTTTGTCAAAGCCATAAGACTTGCGAAAGCTGCACAATCAAAGGGCATAGAGCACTCTAAGATAATGAAACTAAAAGAAATTTTGCAATCATCTACAGGCAAGGTACTTGTCTTTACAAGCTATCGAGACTCGGTAGAAATAATTCATCAAAGACTAGTTAAGATGGGAATTCCTGCCGGATTTTTAATTGGCAAGGCTGGTGAGACTGGGCTAAAACAAAAGAAGCAGATAGAAACAGTACAAAAGTTTCGAGATGGAGAGTATAAAGTTTTGATTGCAACTCGCGTAGGGGAAGAAGGATTAGATATTTCCGAAGTTAATCTTGTTGTTTTCTTTGATAATGTACCAAGCTCAATAAGGTACATACAACGCAAGGGTCGTACAGGACGAAAAGACTATGGCAGATTAGTTGTTCTTATTGCAAAAGATACTACAGATGAGACATACTATTGGATTGGAAAAAGAAAGGTCAGTGCAGCAAAGAGTATGGGAGAAAAGATGTCAAAGGTTTTACAAAGACAACAGTCTGGAATTACTAAGACTGGACTTGATGCATATTTTTAGATCATTTGAATATATGTTCTCTAATCTGTGGTACCATTTTGTAGACCATGTTTTTTATTCTCATTAGGTCTTCTGGCGTAGGAATCCCCTCCTTGAATGTAGTAACTGCTGCTGTTGCCATGCCAAGACCCATTCCTACCACAAGGCCATAAACAAACTCTTTTTGGTCTGCTACCTTTAAGATGTCATTGCTACTTTGTATTTCATAAAAGTGGCCTGGTATTGACTGGATCGCACCATCAATTGTCATTTTGACAAGTTCTTCCAGTGTTTGATTCTCGTCCATACCCACATAGGAATTATCATTGATATTAAGTTACAATTTTTAAATACGCTACAATTTCATCAAAAGCGATGAGGTTAGTCCCAAGAATGCTGTTCTTATCGGCATTTCTGATTCTAATTGCGTATATTCCTAGTCTAAGTGCTCAGGAATCTTCAAATGGAATAACTGCTTCTACTAACAAACCTACCTACAAGGCAGGCGAAAAAGTAATCATAACTGGCACAGTGGAAAAGATAGCAGAAGGACACCAAGTAACTATTCTTATTCGAAATCCCGTTCAAAATGTGTATAATGTAGGACAGATTACTTTACAGAACAATATTTTCATTCATGATTTTTTGATAAATGAAGATTCTAAACCCGGCACATATACTGTTGATATAAAACATGGAGACCAGACTGCGAGATTGCAGTTTATAGTTAATGAAGGTCTAGTACAGACCATCTTTGTTGAGAACAGCTCAATCAAGGTCAGAGGCGAGGCAGCAGGCTTGATAAAATACAATGGTATTCGAATATCAACGAATGACTACTCCATAATAATAGACTTTGAAATAAATGAAATATTAGACAAGCCAATAACGCAAGAATTTGAGATTCCAAAGGAAGTTGTTGATGCGCCTAGTCAATCTCTGATTGTTGAGGTCAATGGCGAAGTTATCAACTGTACTCAAACAGAAACAAATACAGCCAGAATACTCAATTGTTTGATTCCTTTAGGTTCAAACGAACTAAAAATTACTGGCACCTCTGTAATTCCAGAGTTTGGTTCAATTGCTATCATCATATTATTAGTTGGAATAACATGCATTCTCATAATGACTAAACCAAGACAGCCTTTTTATTAGCAAATTTTTCTATTGCAGATTATGATAGCATACATTTTAGCAACGTGTGTACCAGGAAATGAAAAAGAGGCCATTGCAAAGATCAAGGTGTTGCCAGAGGTTGTTGAAGTAAATGGCGTAATGGGCAGATATGACTTATTTGTAAAGATATCAGCTGATAACGCATTAAAAGTTGATTCTGCCATAGGAAAGGTGCGAAGTATTCCTCACATAACCAGCACACTAACAATGCCTGCAATATATGGACAGGGCGGAACTGTAGACAACGAAAAGTAATTTCGCACTAATTTAATTTGTGTGACTGCCCATGGCATACTTAAATAATTGCAAAGGTCTTTTTGACAGAGGGGACTAGTATGGCCGAACAAAAACTATATTCCATGCAAGAGTTAGTACACAAAGTTTTAGCTTCTGATAAATTCCAAGAAATTGTAAAAGATGGCGAAAAAGGATATTATGATAAACACGAAGAGGTTTTCATCCCAAAAAAAGTAATTCCTTCATTAATTAAAGAACTAACGCTTGGCCCTAGTGTAGTTAGTGGCACAACAAAATTAGATGGATATTTTTCTTTGTGCCAAGTTAGAATTAAACGCGCACTAAAATCAAATGTGAGACACCATGTAATTCGTCAATATAATCAAATATTTTTACGATATCTTTCAACAGAATTTCTAAAGTTATTTATAAATTCTAAAGTAAATTTTGCTGCCCTCTACATCGATATAGTTGGTTCTACGTTATTGTCTATGCGACTTTCTCCAGAGAAACTTTCTAGTCTTGTAAGTATTTTTACACAGGAAATGTCTTCAGTAGTTCCTTTACATCACGGCTTTGTATTAAAATATGCAGGAGATTCTGTAATTGCATTTTTCCCAGAACCAGAAAACTTTACACAAATGTGTGATAACGCTCTTGGTTGTTCTATGGATATGCGAGAATTATTAAAACATGGAATAAATAGTGCCCTTATCACAGAAGGCTTTGATCCGATTAATATCAGAATAGGAATTGAAGCTGGTGTGAATCAGATCATGCAAATAGGTGGGGATGTTGATATTGTAGGCCATACTATGAATATTGCAGCTAAGGTAACCTCAATGGCTAAACCTAATGGCATATGTATTGGTCATACTGCCTATTTGTCACTAGATAGAAATACCAAAAAGGATTTTGCCCCACTCACGCTTGAACCTTCATCGTGGAAATATCAAACCTCCGATGGCAAATTATATCAAGTCTATGAATATGCCGGAGAGGAAGCGGAATCTAGCATAGAGTCAAAACAAGAAATTACCAAGATAGACACTCCCAAACTTTAAAAATCATAATTTTAACTAAAAATAGTCTCGTTAGGAAATACTTCGATACCGCGTTTGTCAACAATAGAATAGGGGCGCGGCTTTATATCCACATGTACACCTCTCATCTTAGAAATTTGAATCGCTCTTGAACCATCTTTTTGCATAAACATGGATATCACGCCATCGGCAAGATATTCTTCTGTGTTAATTTCTCTGTTAAAGTCATATAGTGAGACCTCACTTATTATCAGAGCTGTTACACCTAAAGCACTAAGTGATTCCATAAGAGTAAGAATGGCAGTTCTCCTTTGGATTTGATCTGGGAACCTGAAAACGAGAGCTGATAGCCCATCTATGACTATTCTTTTTGCGCCAATTTTTTCCACATACAAAGTAATAAGATCGATCAGGTCTTCAAGTGTAAGATCTTCAGGAGAATAAAGTGTGCCTTCTACATTTTGAGTATGCGGAATTCTTCTTATCGCAGACCCTTCAAGAAATATAAATGAACCAGCTTTTTCTAGTTTGTCAAAATCCCATTCAAATTGTATCATGTCTTGGAGAAATACTTCTTTGGAGTAATCAAGACTTATGTAAATTCCCTTTTCATTAAATTTTACAATTCCGTCATAAAGAAATTGTGCGCAAAGTGTAGTTTTGCCACTTCCTGGGCCTCCAAGTATCAGAATAGTTCGTTTCTCCGGCAAACCTCCTGACAACAGAACGTCGAGTCCATCTATTCCAGTAGGAATTTTGTTTGATTTTGATTTTACAGAAACTTCTTCCATATTAATTCATCAAGTCTTTTTTTGAATTAGCAGGTCCTCTCTTATCAATACAGTCTCTTTTGATGAATATGTAGTGTTGTTCATTCTTTTTACCCGCATATACATATTGGTGATTCCATCCTGTTCCTTTTCATACATGTCTATTTGGCCGTCAAATAGGTCAAGTAATGCGTGTACCTCTTCCTTTGAGTGCATGTGCGGATTTAGTATTGCTAATATGGTGAAATTTTTGACTTTGAACTTGGTGATTGTCTCTCTAAGCCACTTTCTTGTATTTACAGACTGGCTTGAAAGTAGCATATCAGAGAGAATATCAAGTACAAACCTTCTTGGTTTAGTAGCATCTTCTGCATTGGGAATAACACTATTTAGTAATGTAGTCAACGCAAGGGAGAGTTCAGTTAAGTGCTCTATTCCTTTTACTTTGACAATGTTTTTTGCTCCCTCTGGAACCATGAGGTCTGCTTGTGGATTGCAAATTACCTGATAAAAGTTGGGGTTTGGAATTGCCTTTTGGTTTCCCTTTAGCATACCATCCGCAGAAAGACAAACCACAGTTTCTGATTGATCAAGACCGGTTTCTATAAACCGAGTTACGATCAAGTCTTTTTCCTCACATGCTGGTGATGTTATCAGTACTACAGAGTTCTTTGGAATTCCACCGTATAAGACGTCATCTACAACTTTTTGTCCAAATAGCATTTTATTTGGATCAAAAGTCACATTTAGTGGGATCTCTGTAGCAGCAGATGCAACCACCCTTTTTTGTCTGTCTGCAGATCTGCCACAGTTATTACAAAAATTCTCACCTTCTTTAATTGGAGAAAGACACACATCACAAATTTTGTTCTTTGTTACACTTGATTTGGCGCCTGCGGCAGATATTTTTTGTTTTACTTTCAAAAACTCTTCATCAAGTTCATTTGAAAGATATGAGGAAGGAATGTTAAATCTATATTCCAATAAAATATTCACATGGTCAGCAACTTGTGTTAATGAAGCATCTAAAACAGTTTTACAATCTTTTACACTTCTAGAAAGTAGACCACCTTTCCCCCTAGTTAATTCCATGTGTGTGGGCCATGTCTCTGATAATTCAGTAAATTTTTCATCATTCAATGCTTTCTTTAACGCATCATATATTGCACCAATATCCCCTTTAACTGCCATTTCCTTGACAATACTTGATTTTACCAATGTTGGATTTAGATTAAATAAAGCCTTACTTAACATTTCTCTTTTATTTATAATGAATTTTTGAGAGATTTTTTTTAAAAAATGAGAGATCGTCTTATCTCTCACGCTCCAAAATTGTAAAGCGAGCAGTGATGTAAGGTGGTTCATAGATTATCTGTAAAGAGGCGTCCCTCCCATGCACAAAAATCTGTGTGTATCATAGCATTAGATCAGTAAAACAAACAGATCTTAGCTCATAGGAAAGAAGAAACATGCAATATCAAGTTACTTAATTGGCTAAGTTTCTATAAGTCTAAAAGATAGCAACAGATGATTCTGAATCAATATTTTATATTCATGGATTGGTTTCTTCTATCTTTATTTCCAGATACTTCCCTGAGCCACTGGGAAGAACATCACCGTTGTTAAAACTATGTTTGTGCTTGTAGTAAAGACCTTTTTGTAGATCTTTTCTTGTTTGTTCACGGTCACTTGTCACATACCTAAAGAATGCCTTTTTTTCTCTCAGGAATTTCTTTAGTTTTTCATTGGACTCATCATCAGACAGATGTTTGGAATAGATTTGTCGCAAGTTTTCACTCATACCAATATATCTTCTTGTGTACCCACCATCTGTTGTTTTTCGACCTTGTATTTCATATACTCCCCCGCTTGCAGGGATACCATCTATGTTATCACTTTGGTATCCTATTCTATTTGACCAAGTTATCTTGAAAGTACAATTTAACATAAAATCAAGCTCGCTGTCTTGTAATAAAAAAGCTTGCATTCAGAGAAAAGCATTGAAAAACACTGCGTAATTAATAACAATTGATAGATCTAGTCGATACTAATGTTATTGATAGGTGGTTAGCCTAATTGAGTCTTGAAAAAAATTAATTTAAGCATATTTCAGCTTAAAATCTTCGTTCGCCACGGTGTTTTGGTAAACACTCACGGCAATATACTGGTCTTCCTTCTTTGGGTTGGAATGGTACCTGTGTTTCTGTCTTGCAATCTGCACATGTGGCAGGATACATTTTTCTATCTACGGACATTTAATTTTTTAAATTTATTACTACATATGAACTGTAGCATGAATACAGGCATGAAAATCTGATCTGTCATTCATAAAGATAAGAGTGGGATTATACTTGTCTACATGTACACTATGAGTCACTATTGATCTCACTATCATATTTCCTAAAATAATTCATTAAAAAGTATAGATCATCACAGATCTAACTCGCTAGTTTCCTGTAGCTTTTCAGTGAGATCAAGATAGCTGCATGGATCAAGTTGCTTGGCAAAACCCTTGTCTATATTTATTAGATAAATAGAATGGAGTCTGGCGTTTAGTATATCGTTTGAATCTATTGGCGGATTTTTATAAAACCTATCACATAAAGTTTTTATTTTTTTTATCTCTTTTTGAGTTCTTTCACTTGGAGATTTTAAAAACAATTTTGGGATTGGTAGAATTCCAACTACTGGAGTAGCAAGCGCAAACTTGGAACAGTACTGACTGTACCTTGCAATCTTGCTTGCGATTCGTGCAACATAGTAGTCTATGGTATCTAGGGCATGATCTGGCGGCGTAAATCCAGTCTCGATTTCCATAATGAAAGTGCCATCTCCTTTGGTAGCAAAAACATCGCACACTAACGTATCGGATAAGTGTTTTTCAACATCTACAGAATAACCTTGCCTGATTAGATTAGACGCACAGATTATCTCAAGGACGGAATGGTTTATCTTTACTAGATTCTGCGTATAAAGTTCTATCAGTCTTTCCCTGACATAATTTATCTTTGATTTTACTTCAGCGGTTTGTCCTTCCGTGAGTCTTTGCGCTATAGCATAAACATCCTCTGTAAATTTTTCTACGTCCAAAATCTACTTACTGTTGTTCTTGGGTTTTATGAAGATAGCTCTAAACAAATTTCAATTTATTCATGGGAATTCAAGTTTGTGTTAGAAACCTAACATTGAAAAAGGGATTGTAGTATTCATGCCTCATTGAATATAAAAAACATCACAGTCTTAGGCTCTGGTATAATGGGACATGGCATTGCGCAAGTTTCAGCAATGTCAGGATACAATGTAATTCTTAGAGATGTAGAACAACAGTTTTTGGATAAGGCGATGGAGAAAATAAAGTGGAGTCTTGACAAGCTGGTGTCAAAGCAAAAAATTTCACAGCAGGATGCTGAGAAGATCTTGTCACGAATAATTACAAAGGTTGATCTTTCCGAGTCTCTTAAAGACTGTGACCTTATGATTGAGGCAGTTCCAGAAATAATGGAACTAAAGAAAAAAGTCTATGCAGAAGTGGATACGATTGCAGACAAAAAAACAGCCTTTGCATCAAATACAAGTACGCTTCCCATAACTGAAATTGCAAACACCACTAGCAGACCAGAAAAATTCATTGGAATTCATTTTTTCAATCCTCCCCAGCTTATGAAACTGGTAGAGGTAATCCCTGGACAAAAAACTTCAAGAGAGTTAATTGAAATGACATTAAATTTTGTAAGATCAGTATCTAAGGAGCCCGTACTTTGTAAAAAAGACGTAGCTGGATTCATTGTAAATAGGATATTCATTCCTCTTGTACACGAAGCAGCATGGGCCATGGAAAGGGAAGGTGCTTCCATGACAGAAATTGATTCTGCAGTAAAGTTCAGACTGGAATTTCCAATGGGAATATTTGAGCTTGCAGACTTTACTGGACTTGATGTGATTCACAAAGCCACAGTTGAGATGCATTCAAGAGACAAAAAGGTCATTAATCCACATCCAAAAATAAAGGAACTTTTCGATCAGAAAAAACTTGGTCAAAAAACTGGATCAGGATTTTACGAATATTCTGGTGACAAGTATGAACGCATTGCTTTATCAGAGGAACTGGCAGGTAAATTTAATCCAATCCGCCTTGTTGGAAACATACTAAACAACGCTGCTTGGCTTGTCACAAATCAGGCAAGTGACATTTCACAGATAGAAAAGGCCTTACAGCTTGGCATGGGGCTAAAGAAACAAATTTTTGAGACTGGAAAAGAGTTTGGAATCTCAAATATAGTAAATGAATTAAAGGCACAGGCAAAAAAATATGGCCAATTTTATGAGCCAGACCCGTTACTTCTTTCTATGATGTAATCTTTTCTAGAATATATTTTACAGCCTCTTTTGGAGAATTTACCCCAACTATCTTGATGTTTTGTCTGTGATCAAGATATTGATCTGCAAACTTGTCTGCCATTCCGCCAGTATTTTTTATTACCACAATAGGTTTTTTGTGCATATATGCTGCGCACATCTCTGATAGTGTGCCAGAAGCACCGCCAATTACTATAATGCCATCTGCTGAAAGCGCGTTAAGAAAATCTCTTGCAAGACCAATTCCACTTGGTATAACGATGTCACAGTATTCATTTGCAAATGATGGATCATTTTGTGGTATTATTCCAACTGTGAGACCATCTGCATCCTTTGCCCCATGGCAAGCTGCACGCATAACTCCTCCAAGACCGCCGGTGATCAAGACTGAGCCAGACTTAGCTACCTCAGCACCAGTTTCATATGCCACTTTTTCAAGTTCAGGCGTTGAACCGTTTTCATTATTTCCAACTACAAGAATCTGTCTTTTCTTTGTCAACATTTTACATCAAAACAAGCATAATAAAAATTGTAAATTTATTCAACAACTCTACAATCTAAACAATTAAGAAATTAGGAACCAAAAAGGATATTAAATCACATACCTAACTTCTGTCATGGAATGTACAATGCCTGTGTGTTGCACAACTGACCAGTATAAAATGATCGAAGAGATTGCAAAAAGAAAAGGAATGCTGAATGCAAGCCAACTCATAGAAGAAGCATTAAACGAAAAATAAAACAACACAAAGTCTTCTTTTTCAACTTTATGATACAATGTATACATGATATGTTTTTTTAACGGAAAATCATACTTGCTATGTGGGAGTACTAAGCCGTAAACCATCATTTTGTAGTATTTGTAAGAAGAAAATTTCTCACAAACACAGACCAAAGCGAGAGTGGAATGTTGAGGGGCCGTTGTGCTCAGATTGCTACATAAACGAGATGCAAAAATATTATGATTTGAGTATCAAGCAAAAGTGTGTTATCTGCGGAATAGAAAAAAACGTGCCAGATTTGTGGGAACCAAGATGGCAATGGGAAATGAAAGGCCTTCTATGCAAGTCATGTTTTGACAAAAAAGAAGAATCGTTTAACAAACTAAAGAACTTTTGTAGCATATGTGGTGCAAAGCTTGGAGTTATAAGATATAATCCAAAAAAACAATGGTCCATCGAAGGCCAGATTTGCAAAAATTGTTGGGACTTACAAAAGGCAAGGTTGGGATCATAGATGCGTCTTTTTAAAAAATTTAAATGTGAAAAATGTGAAAAAAAATTCAGTCAACAAGAAGAGCTAATGCAACACGAACAGGTAGTACATGGAAAAGACACTCTTTATGATTGCAAAGAATGCAACCAGTTTTTTTCAAGCATGGAACAGATGCGAACCCATCTGCAAAGATATCATTCTTACAAAGGAACTAGAGACACCTAGACAGCTTTTAATGTCTTAACTATAGGTGGCCTAAGCTTGCTAAAGACTCTGAATCCACAAATGCACTTTATCTCTGGCAATCTACTTAGTTCAGACTGACCAACCTGTGTACCACATCTCATACATGCATAAATTACATTAAAACTTGCAGACTTTTCTGTTGTATCATTAGAATTTTCAGATGCCATATTTTTAATTAAAATTGCCTGTAATTTAAGGCTAACAGATACAGAAAAGCAGTGTTATTAATTACTTGGGAGACAATAGGACAGTGCTAAAAGCAGAACAGGCAAACACAGCAGAGATCCACGAAGTCAAAGACGTTAGTGGCTTTCTGAGTCTCAAGCTAGACGAAAATTGCAGAGCATACAGACTCTTCAAAGAATCTTGCAATGAGCAGTCAACACTAGAGACCTACGAGAAAGGGCTCCAGTATTTTTGCAAGTTCACAGACTTGAACCTAACTGATATCATAGCATTAGACACCGATGAGCTTCAGATGCGACTAGAAAACTGGATTATGTCGATGAGTGACAGGAACCTACGAGGAAGAGCAAAAAAGAACTATCTTAATGGAGTTCAAAAATTCCTCGATGTCAACAGGAAGACCTACTTCAAAGCAGTCCTGCTAGGGTTAATCAAACCAGACAAGGATGCTGCAGGAGGAGGCAAGCCTTTCACGAATGATGACATCAACAAAATGGTCAAAGCTGCAGACAAGTTGAGAACTCGCGCAATTGTTTTGTTCTTTGCTTCTAGTGGAGGCAGAGATGCAGGAATAACTGATCCAGTTCTCCGAATGAAACACGTCCAGATTCAATATGATAACAATGGAAAAGACACTGGATGCTATGCCATACATGGAAATACTCCGTTCTTAAACCCCACACAAATCAGAGAATATAACCTATCGACGGCATGGAATATCTCAACACTTTCATTTGTTCAATCTAAGAATATTCAGGCTCAAACAGTAGATGTAGGAGAACTTTTTTTAGGCCCACAGGCACAAAGATGTATGTAGTAGGCCGCGATTTTTTCGGTAGTCAAAGTATATTCGAATATGACTTAGGTTCATAGTTTATTAGCTGATAATTATTGTACACAAGTCTGACATGAAACCCCCTACTTTGGGGGGAATGCCTTCTAGCTCTGAGTTCGAATTCCTATAGTGAAGGTACAGCTAAATTCAATAATCGTTTTATGTAATCTTCATTTTGAAAATATAGTGAGTCCAAAAATTGGAATAATCATAGGCATTATTGTTTCAATAGTAACAATTGGTATTAGCCTTTTATATTTACAGTCAAACGATTTAGAATCAGCAGAAAATAATACTTCTATAATCCCAAAAGGAACCCAAATTGTCCAATTTGATAAACATCTTTTTAAAATGTCGGGTGTGGAAGGAGAAAATTATGTAATAAACGAACAGGGGCAAAGACTTTGGTCTAGTGCAAAATTTGCTTTAAAGCCTGAACACAAAGAACTGTATGACCAAATCGGTATCTTAAATGAACCACAAAACACTGTAGTCATCTTTCCAATATTTACCTCATCTGCATACGAGGATGGTGGATTCTATGATTACTATAAGGGCAAATGTGATTCTGGCTGTCTTACTACATCTATAATCAAAACATTGCGTGGCGAGGCTAGTGGAAATGGAGCACAGATACTAGAACTGTTAGGATATCAACTCATCACTGATGTAGATGTGGACAAAAATCCCAATATTCTAGGAAATTATGATAAAGTAATACTGTTACATAATGAATATGTTACAAGAAAAGAATTTTACGCACTTACAAATCACCCTAATGTAATTTATCTATACCCCAATGCATTGCATGCTGAAATTACTGTAAATTATGATGAAAACACAATTACTTTGGTTAGAGGACATGGTTATCCTACATCAGCTATACAAAACGGATTTGATTGGGAATTTGATAATAGTCAATATGAATATGACAGGAACTGCTCCGATCTCAAGTTTTATCAAATTCGTAATGGGTGGATGCTTAATTGTTATCCAGAAATAGAAATAGTACAGAACAGCGATTTGCTAAAACAGATAAAAGATTTCTAGTTTTCATTGATAAAAACAGTACGTTTCAACCAACTAGTTGGTTAAATCCCTCCAGTCCATCTACATTGTATTTAAATCGAAATAAAATAGGGGGAAAGGACCCGCTAAAACAGTTCTGGCAGTAACCTCCGAACTCGAATTGGATTTCTCCAAAATTGGAACAATATTGTTTGACTTTCCTTCGGGCCCGCTGTTTTATCGATCTTTAAATTACGTTTTGCAAGGTTTAAACACCGCCTTTATAAAATAACAGAGGGTTTTTGTATCCGTAAGTTAAGGCTAACAGAATTATTTCAAAGTAAGTTCGATGTAAACATCGTTTGGAATTTTTATGCGCATTAATTGTCTTATGGCTCTATCATCTGCACTAAGATCTATGACACGCCTGTGTATGCGCATCTCCCATTTCTCGTATGTATTTGTTCCCTGTCCACATGGAGATTTGCGTGTTACCACATTGAGTCTTTTTACTGGAAGCGGTGTAGGCCCCTTGACTTTGACACCTGTTTTTTCTCCTATTCCTTTAATTTCGTTACAGACTCCATCAAGCCTAGACAGGCTTGTACTTGTCAGCTTGATTCGGGCCAGTTGTGTCATTCCGACCACTAGGCAGTGTATTTTTCAGTAATTTCTTTAACAACACCTGCGGCAATTGTAGCACCCATGTCTCTGAGTGCAAACCTTCCTAGTTCAGGAAATTCTTGGAAGGTTTCAATTGCCAGTGGCCTTACTGGTCTTATTCTTACTATTGCAGAATCTCCCGCTTTGAGAAACTTTGGATCCTTTTCTTCAGCAGCACCTGTTTGCGGATTGATTTTTGCTTCAAATGCAACAAGGGTTGCCGCTACTTGTGCCGTATGCGCATGCATCACTGGTGTATAACCAGGTGCAAGTGCAGTGGGATGATGAATAACTATAATTTGAGCTCGAAATTCTTTTACAACATTTGGTGGATTGTCAGGAGTTCCAATTACATCGCCTCTTTTGATTTGCTTTTTGTCTACTCCTCTAAGGTTAAAACCAATGTTGTCACCCGCTTCAGCGGATTCCATCTGGACGTGGTGAGTCTCAATTGATTTAATTTCTCCTACAGCTCCTGAAGGCATAACAACGATTTTTTGCCCGGCCTTTACTGTTCCAGTTTCAACACGACCTACTGGAACTGTACCAACACCTGTGATAGTATAAACATCTTGAATTGGAATTCTTAATGGCTTTCCAACTGGTTTTTCTGGTAGTTTGAAATCGTCAAAAGATTCATACAATGCCTTTCCAGTCCACCATTTCATATTTTCTGATTTTTTAACAAGATTATCGCCCTTCCATCCAGAAATTGGTATGATTGGAACAGATTCTACTTTGTAACCAACAGCCTTGATCAGCTTTTCAGCCTTTTCTTTTGCTATTTTAAAGGCTTGTTCAGAATAATTGCTGTCATCCAACTTGTTTATTGCTACTATCAGCTGGTTTACTCCTAGAGTTCTCAAAAGAAATGCATGTTCTCTTGCCTGTCCGCCTGGTGCAACCGCAGTATCAGTCTCGCCCTCTTTTGCAGAAAGAACCAGAACAGCACAGTCAGCTTCAGATGCTCCTGTAATCATGTTTTTTACAAAGTCCCTATGGCCAGGTGCATCAATTAGTGTGAAGAAGTATTTTTGAGTCTCAAATTTTTGAAATGCCAGATCTATTGTAATACCCCTTTCTCTCTCATCTTTGAGGTTGTCCATAACCCAAGCATACTTGAATGTGTCACCCTTACCATGTTTTTCCGACTCCTCTGCATGTTGGGCAATAGTTCGATCATCGATGAGACCAAGGTCAAGTAACATGTGTCCCATTGTAGTTGACTTGCCGTTATCGATGTGTCCAGTAACTATCATGTTCAAGTGTGGCTTTTTGCTGGCGCTCATAACGAATCCTCATCCTAAGGGGCTTTATTACCATTTCGATTATTTGGGTTTCTTTTGACTAAATTTTGAATATTTTACTGATCGAGTATTTCTGATCAATTATTTTTCACATACTATAAATCAAAGTATTTGATGACTAGGAATATTGAAAATAACTGTCACTGTTATCAAAGCTGATGTTGGAGGTATTGGTGGACACACAAGACCAAGTGATGGCCTGTTAAACGCAGTAAGAAATTTGGTAAAACCGCAGATAAGAAAAGACGGCAAAGGGCTCTTGATTGATTATTATATCGGCTTTTGTGGAGACGACATCCACATTGTGATGACTCATACAAAAGGAGTTGATAACAGCGATATTCATCAGCTTGCATGGAAAGCTTTTGAGGCAGCTACCAAAGTTGCAAAAGAAGAAGGCCTGTATGGTGCAGGTCAAGATCTTCTAAAAGACTCGTTTTCTGGCAATGTAAAAGGCATGGGTCCTGGGGTTGCAGAGATGGAGTTTGAAGAAAGACCAAATGAAGCCTTTACAATTTATGCCGCTGACAAGACGGAACCTGGTGCCTTCAATTATCCTTTTTACAGAATGTTTGTAGATACCCTAAGTAACACAGGATTAATTGTAAACCAGAATCTTGCCAAAGGTGTGAAGATAAATGTCATGGATGTTGAAAAAGGAAAGATTGCACAGCTTAGCATGTGGGAAGACAAGCCTACACTTGAAGCGGCATTAATGTATCCTGGAAGATATGTTATTTCATCCGTATATACAAAAGATAACATTCCTATTTTATCGGCTTCCACGGACAGGTTACACAATATTGCAGGAAAATATGTTGGAAAAGATGATCCTATATGCATAGTCAGAACGCAGAAAGATTTTCCTGCAACAGAGGAAGTCGGTAGCGCATTTAGCAATCCGCACTATGTTGCTGGAAATACAAGAGGAAGTCATCACATGCCACTGATGCCAGTAAAAATAAACTCTCCGGCAAGCATTAATTTTGCAATACCCATAGTCAGCAGTCTTGTTTTTAGTATGCATGATGGAAAGTTCACGGGACCAGTTGATGGTTTTGGAACATCAGACTGGGATTACATTAGAACCATTGCAGTAAAACGCGCCTTAGCTATGAGAAGCCAAGGGTTTGTGCATCCTGCAACACTTGTTCCATCGGAGCTAGAGTATGCTGAAGGATACAGAGCCAGAATGAACATACTTTGGAGCAAGATGAAGCCGATTGGTTCTACTAAACCACATCGCCAGAAAACTCACCCAAAGCATGATGAAAAGTCAAAAGCTGAGACACACAAGTCAAAATAATAATTTGTTTGTCTTTTCTACCGCAACTTGGTTGTTAAAATATCAAAAACGACCAAAATGGTTTTTCAAGATTCACTAATTCTGCCACACCAAGATAAGGATCAACTAATTCTAATGTTCCCTTGTATGGCACCTTAAGAGGTATGAATCCCAGAACTTTTTGTTCTACCTCGATGTTCACTTCATATGTATAAGCGTCTATTTGCATTATGTTAGTTGCTTCAACATTTTCCATTCCTGCGTAAGTGCCACTGACTTCATACCACAAGGTTTCTGTTAAAAGAGCATCTATCTCTTCAGGCGGTAGCTCTTCTGCTAGCTCTTCCTCCGCGTTTTCAGTTTCCTCAATCTCTTCTACGTCTTCAATTTCAGTCTCTTCTTCAGTTTCTTCTTCAATCTCCTCCAGCTCTTCAATATCCTCTAGCTCCTCTTCGGGCATTTCTTCTGTCTCTTCCAGTTCTTCTCCAGTTTCTAGTTCTTGTTGTGAAGTGAGTACAGTTACTAGCTGGGTTGCGCTTGCACTGTTACCTGATTCATCATTTGCTGTCCATGTTACTACAGTGATTCCAACTGGAAATAACGATGGAGCATTATTAGTAACAGTGGGTGAAGAATCAACAATGTCACTTACCGTCGGCATTCCAAGCGATACTGTAGTTGGTATTATAGAAAATACAGTTACATCTGGTGGTGGAATTATGGATGGCGGAGTTGTATCTCGTACTGTAACAGTAAATGATGCCTTTCCAGTATTGCCAGCTGCGTCGGTAGCTAGGCACGTTACAGTCGTACTACCAAATACAAATGTAGATCCTGATGAAGGAGTGCATACTGGTCCACTAGTCACACCAACATTGTCGGTAGCTGTAGTTAGTGGATAATTAACTATGTTACCAGCTGGACTAGTGGCTTCTACAATGATATTATCCAATGGAATTACTACAGGAGCAACAATGTCTGGATTACGCTCAGCAAAGACTTGAATGCGGTGATTGGATGTGTCTGTAACATATATCATATCTGAGCTGTCAATTGCTATTCCATTTGGATAGTAGAACTGGCCGTTTGCAGCACCATAAACACCAAACTTTGTAACGAATTTACCTGTGGAATCAAAGACTTGGACGCGGTGATTGTGCGTGTCTGCAACATAGATCTTGTCAGAGCTGTCAACTGCTATTCCGGTTGGAACATTTAACTGGCCGTTGGCACTACCAGGTCTACCAAATTTGAGTATAAAATTCCCAGAGGAATCAAAGACTTGGACGTTGTTATTGGAGCGATCGGCAATGTATATCATATCTGAGCTGTCAATTGCTATTCCATTTGGATAATAGAACTGCCCGTTGCCAGTTCCATACGTGCCAAACTTTGTCAAGAATACTCCAGTAGAATTAAAGACTTGGATACGGAAATTAAAAGAATCTAAAACATAGATCTTGCCGGAGCTGTCAACTGCTATTCCAGATGCACGACCAAACTGTCCATCCCCCGTACCGCGTGTACCAAACTTGAATAGGAAATTTCCAGAGGAATCAAAGACTTGGATGCGGTCATTATTATAATCAGTAACATAGATCTTGCCAGAGCTGTCAACTGCTATACCATTTGGATAAGAGAAGTGACCGTTGCCAGCACCATATGTACCAAATTTGAATAGGAAATTCCCAGAGGAATCAAAGACTTGGATGCGGTCATTGAATGAATCAGTAACATAGATCTTGCCAGAGCTGTCAACTGCTATACCAGCTGGACCATTTAGCTGACCGTCTTCGCTACCAGGTTTGCCAAATTTAGATATGAATGTAGAAGCGTATGCATTTGTAAGAGTGGCACTTGAAATTAAAAGCAAAGCCAGCAAAAATAATGCTATTGTGTTATGAGGCATGATAGTTATTTTACGAATTGGAAATTTAATACAATTCGCCATTGAAATTGGTAAAAATATGAGTTATTTAAGCGGTTGCGTATCTATTGTTTCTTACAATAGAAAATCATGAGACCATCAGGAATTCTTTCATGCCAAATTATATACCTCTTTGTTAT
>JBOGRG010000172.1:0-1370 GCA_050749365.1 Nitrosopumilaceae archaeon | reverse complement strand
CAACCGAGCACGGCATTCACGAATCAACCATCTACACCTGGCTGGGGGAAGGAGCTCAAACAACTTCGGCAGCCGAACTCCTCCGCCTTAAAAGCTGTGAATTACGAAACTCTTGACCATCTAAAATATGTTACACTTAAAAAGACACCGTAAGGTGTCTTTTTAAGAACCGCTTTTCCCATATGAAATTGATGATCTATGAAAAACTCAAAGCAGTTGTCACACGATTATCTCAATACATCGGATTGGCAAACCAAACACCTGCCAACGGTCGGCCAAGAAAAATCTCGGACGTGGATGCATTGACCCTTTCATTATACCGCCAACAGTCAACTCGGGCAACGAAAAAATCCATTTACGACGACTTCAAATCAAAACTCAAGTGCTCTTACAAAACGTTAGTTGAATCCATAAACAAATCGGCGGTAGCTTGCGCCAAGCTCCTCTTTTTCATCATGCGTCAGAACAGAAAAAACCAGCACCTGGTCAAGTTCACCGACGCCACCGACATCCCTGTCTGCCTGAAAAAGAACGCCGACAAGCACAAGACCATGGCTCACTTTGCCGAACTGGCAAGAAGTTCAAAAGGCTGGTTTTACGGGATGAAACTGACGATTACGAGGGATAAAGACGGTCGATTGCTGGCGGTTCTGTTCACCCGAGCTAACGAAAATGATCGAAAGATTTGCAAGGAAATCAACAAGGATATCCATGGCATCATCGTCATGGACGCGGGCTACGTTTCCAAAGAATTAGAAAACTCTATGAACATTGAAAACCAACGTTGGCTGTTAATCCGACCGTACAAAAGCATGAAAAAGCTGATGACTGGTTGGCAAGAAGACTTGTACAAAATGAGGTTTAGCATTGAGTTTGATTTCCGATCGCTGAAACTGTTTCATGGACTAGTGACCAGCCTCCCAAGATCTGTGAATGGCTACATGGCTAACTATTTGCACTCACTGTTATCGTTTGTCCTGAGATAGCAAACGGTATCAATAGTTCGTACTCAAAAGGTGTTTAACGTGTGACAATTTGCTTCAAACAAAAAACTCACGAGAAGTGAGCAGTTTTTGGTTAAGTTAAAAAAGTGGTGGCTAAGGAGTTTTGTAATTCACAGCTATAGCATGGGATGCGATGGCTCTGCAAGATGCAGTGGATTTTTCAATTTATGCCATCCGCACAATAATTGATACGATACGCTTTCAGGCGCGCCCAAAAAACGTTGGTGGACCTGTGGATGTCTTGGTTCTAACTCCCGACGGGGCAAAATGGATTTCTAAAAAAGAATTAAAAGCAATTTGATGACATCATTTTGGTCGAAAACCCAACATTGGACAAAAAGCAATGCGGTTGACATTGGTTTATTG
>JBOGRG010000171.1:0-4135 GCA_050749365.1 Nitrosopumilaceae archaeon | reverse complement strand
GCTCAATCCAAGAAGTTGACATATCTGGTATCACCGTATCGTACAGACCAGCAACTTTGGAATCAACAACAAGAACTGGAACAAGTTGTAGTCGTTCAAATGAACCTTGTAAAACACCTTGGTAAATTACACCAAGGTGATATACCCCACTTTTTGAAACAATGTAGTCTCTGTTGTTTTTGCCAATCTTCATGTCATTTGATATCGTACCATTAAGAATTGGAGTTCCAAAGTTTGGAAAGATCGAGTTATAGACTAGAATTGAGGTGCCATTACCCTTTTGTACTAGATCCAAAAATACCCCCTTTGAATTCACATATACCTTCGACGTCATGTTATTAGGAATTGGCTTGGTGTAGTTTGTGATTATGTCTTTTTTGTTTATATTTGCAATGAAGGTAGCGTTTGTCAAAACAAGACCTTGACCATCAACATCAATCATTATTGGATGATTGTTTTGATCACGTGCAAGTGAATGTTGTATATCGGGATTTGAAAAGTCTGTTCCCGTATCCACAATCCCAATTGTTATCTCATTGCCAGTATAGTTGTATTTACGAGAAACCTCTTCAGAACCTATAATCGCTCCAATCCTTGATCCTTCCGTAGTAACCTCTGCATTCGTGACTTTGGGTATAGAATCAAACTCGAGTGGAAAATCTTCAATTACATTATATCCTTTTGATTTGAGATTTGATACGTCATTTTGAGAAAAAGTGCCAACTGAAAAAAAACCTTGTTGGGTGCTAATGCCGTAAATAAGATTCTTTGTAACTGACAGCACGTTAGAAATTGAGCCGGATCCAAATACAACATATCTTTTAACTGGATTTTCAGTAATTACAGGCGAGATTTCTATGATATATGACTTCTCCATGAAATTAGTGTTCGGCCGTGGTTGTACAAAGTCTACATCATAAAATCCATAAGATGGTTTGATGAATGCAGGCAATAGCAATATGCAAATTAACAAGAATGCCACTTTCGGCATATCGAAAAAAGCTCTTATTTGTCTATTATAGCTATCTTCGCCTAGCAAGAATTGTTATCTGCAAAGCAATGATTATAGCAATCAATGCAACAATTGGTAAAAAGAGGGAGTTGAACTGGCCTGATGCTTCTTCTATATTTGATACTGAACTAGAAATTGATGTTACACTTTTGTCTATGTTTTGGTTTGCCTCATTTAGAGACTTTTGGCTTTCTTCAAGGACTGTACCAAATCCCTCAATCTCGGATTTGAGTTTGTTTAATTCTTCTGATGTGGCATCAAGTATAGAATTAAGCTGAACGATCTGGTTTGATATACCCTCTATATCCTGTTTGAGAACAACAGTTGCTGCGGATCCATGTGATATTGTTCCCTGATTGAAAGATACTATGTGAAAGACATACGTTCCTTCCTGATCAGGCGTATAGTCGGTATAGTAAATTCCTTGATGAAGAATTTTAAAGGAGAGAGAAAGACTTACCACCTCGCCTGAAGGCAGATGAACATGTGATGTACCTAGAAGCTTGTCAGGAGAGCCACCAACTAAAAGTCCATCACTTGTGGTTTGTACAAATACTCTGATTGGTTGATGTATGGCTGCTGTTTGTGGTGCAAAGACAAGCGTATTCACTGTCCTTTCTGTGGGGACCTCTACCAATTCGGTTGATTGTAAAAATTTGATATCGATTTTTTGCGAAAAGCCATTTTCTTGGTTTGATATTGCTTCTACAGTATATGTTCCGTACGGAAAAGTTGTTGATGCCTTTGGCCATTTTATTAGCGTGTGGCTAAAATCACCGTTGCTATCTGCGGTAATTTGATCAAATTTTGCAATTGTGCCATCTGGAGCAAATAGTCTTAGAATAAGACCATCGTTAGGAAGCGCTTTTCCGTATACAAAAAGTGGCTGCCCATCAGAATACACTTTATTGTCTGTAAATAGTTGTAATTTTTCAGCATGAACCACAGACAAGTTAATGGATAATAACACAAAAAATAACAATCCAGCTTTTGTTTTCAACTTAGTCATGATGACGCTTGCCCATAGATATTGGTTCTGTTATAGTTTTTGGATACATGATATGATTGTGACCATATAAACATGCAAACACTTTCAAAACTATTTAAAATATAGTTCACGTCACAACTAATTTTTGTTATTCTTGATTATATCTTTCAGGGCTCATTGAATTTATAGCAACGATAGAATAATTATCTTGTTCTTTTTTTATTATAGTTAGAGACGCGTTCCTTATTATCAATTCATACAATGATTCTGGTTTTAGGTGTAAAATGGTTGAGATTATGGCCTTGATTGGATCCATATGTGTTACAAGCAAAACGTTCTGTCCCTCATGTTTTTTTGAACAGTAGTTAACCATATCTAATACTCTCTTTTTCACACTGGAAAAGGTTTCTACACCGTTTTTTTCAATCAGTAGATTATCCTGATAGAATTTCAAAAAAACATTCCCATATTTTGCAAACATTTCTTCGTATATCATTCCTGAGAAGCTGCCCATCTCGATCTCGGTTAATCTATGGTCTATTGTGCATTCAAGGTTAAGCTCCCTAGCTACTATTGTCGCAGTACTTAGAGCACGTTCAATAGGACTGGAATATACTGCAGAAATTCTGAAAGGTTGGAGGAAGGTAGCAATTTTTTCTGCTTGCTGCAGACCAGTTTGTGTGAGTGGAATACCCTTTGTGCGTCCAGCAAGGATTCTTTCTACATTATTTTTAGCTTCCGCATGGCGTAAAAAAATAATCAACGACAATAGTGTCCAGCTATTAAATAAGAGATAATAATAACATTACCAGAGCTTGGTTTTGTGAAGATAGGAATTATAGGCGGAACAGGAGGGATGGGAAAGGGTTTTGCGATTAGATGGTGTGTAAATCATGATATTTTGATTGGTTCACGTGATGCAACAAGAGCTGTGCAAGCTGCTGTTGAATATTCACAAAGTGCTACAGAATTACACGGTGAAATAAAGGGAAAAATAACTGGTAATGATAATCTTTCTGTTGCAAAAGAAAGCGATGTGTTGATTTTATCAATACCCTATGAAAACATTAATTCTACTTGTTCTTACCTTCTCTCTAGTATAAAAGATACTTGTGTTGTGATTTCTCCAATAGTACCAATGATAAAAACTAATGCTGGATTTGAATTCATTCCATTTATTGAAAAAAAACCATCTGCATTTGAGCTTGTACAAAGACATATGAAGAATAAGACAAAGCTTGTTGCTGCATTTCATACCATATCAGAGAAAAAGCTTGCAGACCCAAATATCATATTGGATTTTGACATTTTTGTATGTGGTGATGACCAAAATGCAATAAATGTTGTTAAGGAGTTGATACAGGAGATAAAGTGTTTACGTCCCGTCTTTCTTGGACCTGGTTCACTTTCTTATCTCGCTGAAATTACAACTCCCATACTTTTGAATGCAATGCTAAAAAATAAAATGCAAAATCCTGGAATTAAGATAATTTAAAATCTACAAGTTCAACTAAAACAATATGAAGACTGGTCATAAACGTGGACGAAACTGGTTTACTGCAATGGGAGTTTTGTTTATAGTAATGGCATGCATCATACTTGTTAGAAATTTGCTTATTTGGGGACCTGAGTTTGTTGCAGACTTTTTTATATCTGGAGAACTTACAAATGAAAAGTTCTCTGCTGCAATGATTGGATTTGGGGGATTTTTGCTGTATTTAGGATTTAGGAAGAGAATAAATGAAGAAAACTGAATTTTTAAGATCACAAAAAATTTTACGACTTGCCACTGTAGACGAAAAAGGCATACCACACATAGTTCCAGTATGGTATCTATACGAAAATGGTAATTTTTATGTAGGAACTAATACCGTCACCAAAAAAGCAAAAAACGTAAGTAAGAATACAAGAGTAAGTTTTTGTGTAGATCTGGGTGTTCATTCACCCATATATGGAGTAATGGGAAGTGGTGAGGCCAAATTGATTTTGGAAAAAAATCAGGTTTCTAGAATTGCTAAAAAGATATTGTTAAGGTATTTCAGAAATCTAAATAACAAATCGGCTCAGGAACTTCTTTCTAATACTAATTGTATTATAGAAATAATTCCAAAAAAAATTACAGACTGGAAATTCTA
>JBOGRG010000170.1:0-4279 GCA_050749365.1 Nitrosopumilaceae archaeon | reverse complement strand
GTATTAATGTGATCCATTTATTGTCCCCTTCGATCTTTATACCACATTTCTCAGCAGGAGTTTTACCTAACGAATCATATTCTCGTAAGAAGTTATGATGAATGTAGTTTGTTGCCTTAAAATCGATTGAATCTTTGATCAAGTTATATTGGCTGTAATCTGTTGATAGATTAACGACATAAAGCGTTAAGAATTATTAAAACAATAAAAATTGTAATGCCTGAAGCCAAAAAAGCTGACTCTAGATCTTCGGGTTTAACACTTGATGAATATCTAGGTAGGCAAGCTGCTGCAAAAGCAGCCGTTGGAGTCAAAACCGATGTGCAAGTAACTGTTAAGGTTAAGCCGCCTCCCACAGCTGTCAAGACTATCCGAGAACTAATCTATTGGGAATATTCCAAACTGATTGCAAAAGCAGCTGGATTTGATGGCAATTACAGATTCATAATGAGTAGATTCACGAAGCTAAAGAACAACCAGATGAAAATTTCTGATTTTAGTGAAGACGAAGATGAAGAGATGATGATGGAAA
Organism: Nitrosopumilaceae archaeon; assembly: GCA_050749365.1. GTDB lineage: Archaea > Thermoproteota > Nitrososphaeria > Nitrososphaerales > Nitrosopumilaceae > JBBDNF01. Next base: position 3,747 of record JBOGRG010000170.1, on the reverse strand, counting down.
GAGAATGTGTCTACTGTGGTGCAAAAGAAAATCTCTCAATTGATCACATCATACCAATATCAAAAGGAGGGCCTAACGTCGCAAGCAACAAGGTCTTGTCATGTAAAAGTTGCAATTCATCGAAGCGTGACAAAGACATTTTCGAGTGGTACTATATTGTAAAAAAAGAGCAAGAGATACCAAAACATGTTTGGAGCAAGTATCTTAAGCTTGTTTGGCAATTTCATGTCATGAATCTTAGCTTGTCGCGCCAGAAAGGATCATCGTATATCCATTCTCTTTGATCTGTTAGCTGCCATAATTTTTCATATTCAGATCCTCCTTCACCGCCCACACCGATTATCTTGATTTTACCTCTAGTCGTTGCACATGCTTCTCTTACAATTGGCAGATACTCTAATGTTTGATACTGTGATTCATCAAATATTACTTCGTCTGGAGATTTTCCTTCAACATGACAATACCTGTTTTCATCTGTAACAAAGTAGATCGTAGAACCATTTTTGAAACGAACTTCATTTGAGCTGCCTTGGTTGAATCCATCTACGAGTTTTCGTAAAGACCGATTTGATCTGATGCAGCCTTGCCTGAATTTTTGATTCGCAAATGAATCTCTGTTGTCATTGTCATGAGTCACAAAAATAACGGTACTGTCTGGTTGTGTTGTTGCTCTAAAGGCAAGCACGTCTGTAATAAAAGTAGATTTGAAAATCTGCCTCCCTCCCATAATCATAATTTCAGAAGTGTCGTCTTTGTAGATATCCTCCCAGAAAGGATAAAGGAGAAGTGACCTTTTCTTGCCTTCTACTTTAAGCCTATACTTGGCAGCCCAGTTGAGAATGTCTGTTTTTGATAGTGAAGGGGCAGAACTTGGTTCTGATTTTACTAGCTTTCTTACATTTGGAAAAAATGCACTAGTGCTCATTTGAATCTAGTTTACCAAATCTTTCAACTACAGATGCAGAGTCCTAGTATTTGCCTATTTCACTTTGTATCTGCATGATAAGTTGAATAGTAGCTTTCTTTTGCCAGAAATCTTTAGCTTCATCTGTCATCTTTATTGCCTTTGATTTCAGTTCAGTAAGCAGATCTATTGACTCAAACACATATGAGGTATTTCCAATTGCAATCATGTTTTCAATTCGTGAACCATAAATCTGCCTGATACGCTCTTTCATTCTTTGATATGTCTTTGGAGAAATTCTATAATTCTTAGATGCAAGCTCTGCAACAGCTTCATCATTTGATAATCTTCTTGCCATGCATGACCTGACTGCATGAATTAATTTGTCATCATCTTCATATCGTGGTCGTGAAATCTTAGACCACTTCTAGCTGTGTACTATTACACATGACATCACAAAGCCGGAATTACTATTTAAGAAACACCATAAAAATGAAAAGAAATCAGGACAATGGAGATTCTTAAATACAAGTTATTTTTTCAACAAGCTACTTGTTGATGTATACAATACTCCCCATGTCATTGGACAGTTTGCACGAAGGGAATTTGTCTAGAATTGGACAGAATAAAAATTCAAGATTGTGCTTGATCTTTAGTTTCTGATTCTAAATCAAGAATTTCTTGTGTCTCCTTTCTTCTTTTGATCCACAAGCTAATTCCAGCTGCAGTCATTCCTCCCAATAAAATGACACCAGTAACAATCCACTCTAGGCTCATACGATTTGAACTTCTTCATTGCGTCTTTAGCTAACTTTTCCAAACCATCTGTTGTAATTTTAGTAGGATCGTCTGAAGCCAAAGATTTTTTGTAATCATCTTCTGTTGTTTTCATCTTCTTTTCTTTCACGTTATTCTATAGTATACGGTAATCAAAATAAAACTTCCATCTTGCCTTTCGAGGATCGTTTTTTGATTACTCTTCTTTTTCCCACGCTTGTCTATATCCCCGTCAATTTTTAACTATGGATACCTTGATTCTTTGGTTAATTAACAGCCATAATACAACATTAAGAATAATGTAAATAGAACTTGAGAAACCTTCCAAGTAATGTTATCTAGCTGGCTAAAAGCAATCAGGGTAAGATTTCTTCTTTCTTCAGTAATTGCAGTATGTCTTGGCCTTGCCATAAACTGGTGGCAGAACCAAACTATCAACATGCTAGATGCCGCACTTACATTTGCAGGCGTAATTGCCTTGCATGCAAGTGTTGATTTACTAAACGATTACTGGGACTTTAGGCGCAAAATAGACACCGAAACAAAAAGAACCAAGTTTAGTGGCGGCACTGGCGTTCTGCCAGAAGGACTGCTACAACCAGCTGCTGTATACAGAGCAGGCCTAGCTTGTCTTATCATCGGCGCAGCTATAGGCGGCTATTTTATTTTTACACATGGCATAATCGTTGCCATCATACTTGCCTTTGCCATCATCTCAATTTACTTTTATTCCACAAAGATAGTTGATTCTGGACTGGGTGAGCTGTTTGTTGCAATAAAGGGCACAATGATTGTGCTAGGCACTTACTTTGTACAAACCTCTCAGATTACTATAGAGCCGATCCTTGGAGGAATTGTATTGGGAGTTTTATCGTCTTTGGTATTGTTTGTTAATTCGTTTCCTGATTTTGAGGCTGACAAAGCCAAAGGAAGAAAGACACTAGTCATCATGTTAGGAAAAAAAAGAGCTACTAGTGCATTATGGATTTTTCCAATCATAGGATACGGTGTGATCATAGGAGGCGTGATTACACAAATTCTTCCAATTTTTTCTTTGGTTACATTTTTTGCAATTCCATTGCTTATCAAGTCAGGACTTGGCCTAAAACAAAGTTTCGACAATATTGAAAGGCTTGTACCTGTCATGGGCTCTTGTGTGTCGTTTAGCAGAATAACCGGCACACTTTTGGTGCTAAGTTTTCTGTTACAAACATAACGCATTACAATTAAATCAACCAGAATCAAAGCGCTGATATGATTACAGGTCACGTAACACCAGAAGGTACGTCAAATTTTGCTAAAAAGAACCAAACAGCTGGCACAAATCACTTTAGACAATTTGCAGGGCTCACCCTATCATCAATTGGGATTGGCACATACCTTGGAAACCCTGACAACACTACAGACATTCTCGTAAAGGAGGCTGTAAAGAGATCGGTTCTTTCCGCCATAAACGTAATTGATACAGCTATAAACTATCGCTCCCAGAAAGCCGAAAGATCTGTTGGCAAGGCAGTATCAGAACTAATAGAAGAAGGTAAAGTCAAAAGAGAGGAATTATTTGTCAGCACAAAAAATGGCTATGCCACAAACGATGGAGACACAAAAGAAGAGTTCTGGGAATATATTCACAATACATTAGTAAAGCCAGGAATAATCAAGCCAAACGACATCTCTTCTGGCTACCACTGTATGACAATACCATATTTAGAAGACCAGCTTAAACGAAGCTTAAACAATTTGGGTCTTGACTGTATTGATTTAATGTATCTTCACAATGCGGCGGAAGGCCAGCTCCAAGACATCTCAAAAGAGCAATTTATGAGGAATCTCAAACAAGTTTTCGAGTTTTATGAAAAGCAGAGAAGGCAAGGAACGATACTATACTATGGCATGGCAACATGGGATTGCTTTAGAGTGCCACAAGAACATCCCCAGCATCTTTTGTTGTCAGATGTACTAAAGCTTGCAAAGGAAGCAGGTGGAACCGAGCATGGATTCAAGTTTGTCCAGCTTCCTTACAACATGTATCTTGATCAAGCTCTAGTCTTGAAAAATCAGGCCTC
>JBOGRG010000169.1:0-5505 GCA_050749365.1 Nitrosopumilaceae archaeon | reverse complement strand
CTCCTAGAAATTCTATGTTGTTTCCTTGTATTCGTAACCTGTAGATTCCGCTTTTACCACGCATTGATGGTATATGTTCTTGTTCAATTCTTACTATTCCTGTAAGTATCACACGATCTCCCGGTCTTGCATTATCAACCAAATCTTGTAATACTGTAACGTCAACATAGTGAGGTAGCTGCCCTGGTGGCAAGTCCTCTGGCAATTCTTGAAGTCTTACCATCTGGAAATCTATGAATCGACTCCTTTCAGGACTAAGTTCTAGGTCCTTATGAGTGCACTTGCCATTGTCACATTTCAAAGGTTGATTAAATTCGAGTCCTTTTTCTTGAGTTCTCCTCGTTTCATGGCCCTCAGGACAAAGATAAACAAGTTCTTTTGCAAGTGGTTTTATCTCAGATGACCTGACAACCATTCCAGAAACGCTTGTCATTTTCCCAATAATTTCCGCGTTTATCTCACGTAAGCTACGCTGCGCTGGATAATTTGATATTCTTACTCTAACATCATATTGTATTTTTTCAGCATATTGAGGAAATCTTTCTTTAAGAACATCGTTTATCGCATCAGCAAATGCATGTAGTATTTCGTCAGGATTCTTATTAAAAACAGACTCAATCTCTGCGTTTGATACCAGATCATTATAATCAACTACAAGATACTGGGTTTTCTTTGCCATCATCTGATCTATTTCTTCTACATATTTGTAAGCACCAGCCTTGTCCTTAAATTGAGTTAGAAATTCTTTTACCTGATCTAAACGTTTTCCTGCTGATGGTATAGACTCAGAAAGCGCCGTCATTTCTTTTCACCTAAGACTTGCTTTTTAAAATCTGTACTATGTGAATGTATTGAATCAAACAGTGCGCGCTCTTCTATCGATAGTTTCTTTGCAAGATCTGATGTCATCTTTGAAGAGTCTGCAAGTCTAATTATTTTACCCTGTCTTTTTCGCATAAGAGTATTTAACATGCTTTCAACCTTGTCACTATCTTGTTGTGAAAGTCTTTGCATGTATGCTCTGACTTTTATGTAAAAATCAGAATCAAGTGTAGAAAGATCAAACTCGCCTTGGACGTTTTCTTTTACAAGGGCTTGCTTTAAGGCAACAACCATATCAGTATCCTGAACATCCACCACTTTTTCGGATTCTAGAACATCTGCTACCCAACGTGGTATACTAAGAATTTCACCATGCTTTGCGTCTATAGATATCTCTGCTGCATCGACTTTGATATCGTGATTAAAAGTAACCTTAACGTCCTGTAAGCGATAACCCATTGTATGAACTTGGGCCAGGTCTGAAATTTCCAACATGCCTCAAACTCTGTTCAAGCATTTAACTAATGCGATCGATCAATTCCGTTAACAAGTAGCTTTGATCATTTGATCCTAGACGTAATTTATTAGTGAGAGAGAGTGGAATCAGCTTATGATTGGCTCTACGATGTGGGTGGAAAAATATCGCCCCATGCGACTTTCTTCCATAATAAATCAAAAGGAGATTATAGGTAGTCTAAAATCGCTTTTAAAAAACACGGTGGAAATGCCACACCTGATGTTTTCTGGATCACCAGGAACTGGAAAGACCACTACAGCTCTGTGTCTTGCAAGAGAAATTCTTGGGAACTATTGGAAGGATTATACACTTGAACTAAATGCATCTGATGAACGTGGAATAAATATGGTAAGGGACAGAGTAAAAAAATTTGCACGCTTTTCAGGACTTGATACAAAAATTCCATTTAAGCTTATAATATTAGATGAAGCGGATGAAATGACTTCAGATGCACAAACAGCTTTACGCAGAATTATAGAAGACACTGCAAGATATTGTAGATTTATCTTAATTGCAAATAACATATCAAAAATCATAGGACCTCTTCAAAGTAGATGTGCAGTATTTAAGTTCGTAAGAATTTCTGAAAAAGAGGTTATATCATATTTAGAGGATATTTGTAGAAAAGAAAAAATCAAATTCGATCAAAAAGGACTGCAAGCAATCTATAGTTATTCAGAAGGTGACCTGCGACATGCCATCAATATATTACAAGCTACCGCCAGCTTTGGAACTGTAAACGAATCAAATGTAAAGTCATCAGCTGGTCTTACAAAGACAACCGATGTAGGTGAGATTCTAAAGCTTGCAATTGCAGGCAAATTATTTGATGCAAGAAATAAAATGATAGAGCTTACTAAAGTCTACGGTATGTCTGAATCAGACTTTTTAAAATATTTGAATGAAGAGGCGTACAAAATCAAAACTACTAAGCTTTCTGAGATTTTGGAAGCCATAGCAAAATATGATTATAGATTGATAATTGGATCTAACGCCGAAATCCAGCTTTCTGCACTTTTAGCTGAACTTGGTAAAATAGGCAAATAATAGCGCAGAGAGAGGGATTTGAACCCCCGCGTGCTTGCGCACATAGGCTCTCAAGGCCCACGCCATGCCGGGCTAGGCGACCTCTGCGGATTTCGTTCATAAAAACTAGTTAAAATTTGTTTAAGATGTTCTTGGATGTATCACAGAAAGGGATTTAGAGAAAACCTAGGTTTCAAGTACGAATTATACCAACCTTAACTAGGTATTGAATTCCATTTGCAAAAGTCTTATTCGTCAATCTCACCATTTGACCACCACTTGGCGTTGTTTCTGACCCAGTCAGGAATGATTTCTGTATGATGCACTTGTCATGCCTGCCTATGTGAATCTCATTTGTGAACGTTATTGATTCGCTAATGAATTGTTTTGAATTATCAATTGTTACGATAGTAGCTTTTAGTGTGTAAAGTGTATTTTCAGATAACCAAGTTTATATTTCAAAAATTGGAATTTTGATTGTGCTACCTGAAAAAAAGCTAAAATCAATTTCACTTTTCATACCTGAGAAAATTATCTGCAATAGTTTGGAAAAGCTTGGCTTTGTAGAGGAGGAAACCGCAATAACTTCAAGTGATGGCAAATTGTGGAAGAAAACTCTTTATGTAAAAAATGATGAGATGATTTCAGTATCTGAAGAGCTTGGCGACTACTGGCCAAAGGATCCCATAGTATCAATATGCGGCTTACCAAACACAATTAAAACAATCCTAGGAGACTTAGATGCCCTCTTTTGAATGCAATGAGACTCAGTTTATAGAAAACATAAGTCGTCTTTTAGAATCAGAATCTCGATTCATAGTAAACAGAAGAATACAGCTTTATGATGACAGAAAGTATGGACCTGCTAATCTTCCTGATGAAGTATTTAGTCAGTTTTCCACCGTTCTTACTAGAAAGAATCAGAGGGCATCCGTATATGCAAAAACACACTTTCTTGATGATTACCACCAGAAGGTGTATTTCTTACATGATCTTCTTCATTCTTCTTCTAAGATGAAGTACCCAGTGTTGCACATACCTTACTACAGGGTAGAATATTCTTTCAGAATCTGGGGAAACCTGTACCATTTTAGTTTTGATGTTCTCTTCAGGCCCAAAATTTCCATAGAACAAAAAAAGATAACAAAGAAAATGAATCCAAAAATTGAAGAAGATTCTACCATGCTAATTCATGTTTTGCGGTTTGAGCCGCCTCCAGAAAAGATGCTTGTAATCAACCTACCAAAAAAGGTACTTGTCTTGGATTACAAAAAAGCAATCAATCCACTAGAGATCTAATTTAAAAATAAATAAAGATGGAAAAATGTTCTAGTGATGTGCGTGCGGATTGGCAGAACCAACATCCATTTTTGTGTACGTTCCTGCTGCTTTTTCATGAAATTCCAGATTTGACTGATCAACTTTCACTGCTTGCGGAGGACAGACAGAAACACATGCCATGCACCAGATACAGTCATGTTCTCTAATTGCATCGGCTTTGTCTGTATAGTCCTTTCGTTCTTCTTTTACGGTACTACCAGTTCCTTCAAATGTTTCGTTTATCGCTTTTTTTGCAGGAATGTCTTTTTCTGTCCTATACCACTGAAAAACTTGTACCGGACAAGCTTCAATGCAGGCGCCATCTGCTACACAAGAATCCCAATCTACTGCGACCATTGTGCCGCTAACACCTAATGGTTCTATTTTTTCACCATGGGCCTTATAGGCAGCTATGACTTCGGCATTTTCAGCTGCTTCAGCTTTCTTACCTGGACCCCAGACGAAGTGAAAATGTTCACCATCAGCGTGCTTTATTTTTCCAATTGGTTCAAGTCCTTTTGGAAAATCTTCTGCTATTGGCATGAAATTTCGTTGGTATAATATGTTATTTAAACCTAAACAAAGTTAGTTTAAACTAATTAAGACGAGCGATCTCTCTTTTGTGGACTTCTAGATTGGCCTGATCAACTTTGATTGCCTTTGTGGGACAGACATCAACACATGCCATGCACCAAATACAATCAGCCTCTTTTACAGGATTTGCTTTGTCGGTATAATCAAGCTTATCTCTTCTTAATAATTTACCAGGATTTTTGTACCATTCAAAAACCTTGACAGGACAACTCATAAGACAAGCACCATCAGCAATGCATGAATCCCAATCCACTGCAACATACGTGCCGTGAATACCCAGTGGGGTGATCTCTTCTCCTTTTGCAACATAATCTGCCTTGACTTTGTCATCTGAGGCGGCTTCAGCTAGTCTACCAGGTCCCCAAACAAGATGGTAGTTATCGCTTAGAGGATCCTTAAATTTTCTAATCACTGAATGGTTTTTTGGAAAGTTTTCATCTATAGGCATTCAAAGTCCAACTCTTAAGTGATTAATTAAAGTTTATTCAAGATAAATTCATATTTTCACTGTCTTTGTCTTGACACATTGGGAATTTTCAAGTATGATGTTTATCGGAGTCCTAACATAGGCATTTACACAAAAGTCAATGATAATTTTGTCTTTGTGCCAAATGGCTTTGCAACAACGAAGGCAAGAAATCTTGCTGAATTTCTAAAAACTGATTATATTTTCACTTCAGTAGCTAATACAAGATTACTTGGACCGCTCATGGCAGTCAACAACAATGGTATAATACTACCGCGTACTTCCCTCGAACAAGAACTTGATCATCTAAAAAAATCTACAGGTCTTAATGTTGCTATGTTAGATACAAAGTACACTGCACTTGGAAATTTGATTTGTGCAAACGACAAAGGTGGTATAATCTCACCAATGATTTCAAATGAAATCGTAAAAAAAATTCAGGATATATTGGGAATTGAAATATTGCAGAAAAGAATAGCTAGATATCACCAAGCAGGTGCGATGGCTGTTGCTAATTCACATGGTGGTATTGTTCATCCAGACACAGAAGAAGATGACATTAAGATAATGTCTGATGTCTTAGGAGTTAAACTTGAAGCTGCAACAATAAATGGTGGCATACCATATGTTACATCTGGAATTTTAGCAAACAACAAATCCCTTGTAGTTGGTACTCTTACAAATGGACCAGAACTTGTAATGCTAACAAGGGCTTTTAGAGTTGAAGATTAGACCTTGGATCAGATAATATAGATTCAAG
>JBOGRG010000168.1:0-5790 GCA_050749365.1 Nitrosopumilaceae archaeon | reverse complement strand
GGGAGCTTGAGGGAGATTCTGACAGAGACGGAATACCAAACGGAAAAGACAATTGCCCAAAGCATCCAAACAGGGCGCAACATGACTATGATAAAGACGGTATTGGTGACGCATGTGATCCAACGCCAAAAGGTGAGACAACTAAAAAGGAATCATCTGCAGCCTCTGCCAGAGATTATGATAGAGACGGCATTCCAGATGACAAAGACAACTGTCCAGAATATCCAAACAAAAATCAACGTGACACCGATGGTGACGGAAAAGGCGATGTATGCGACCTAAACCCAAGAGCTAAGTGATTAGAAAATCAAATTATCAGTTTATCTAAAACCATCTCTAATATTATATAGAATTGACAAAAATAATGCCAACTTTTGTTATTCTTATCTTGTTATTTGGTGTAATCAGTGTTGCACTAGAAAATTACGCATTGGCCCAATATTATTACCCTGATCAAAAGAATAAAGTTAGCGAAAAGAAAAAAGCAATCGTTAAACCAAAAATGAGATTGTTAAGTACAGCCTTTTTAAATGACGGAAAGATCCCCAAAGAATATACCTGTGATGGGAAAAACCACTCTCCACCTCTAAGCTTTATGGATATACCAAAGAATGCAAAAAGCTTGGCACTAATCATGGATGATCCAGACGCTCCTGGAGGAACTTTTACACATTGGTTTGTCTGGAATATATCTCCACAGAAATCGCAACTTGCAAAAGGAGAAAAGGTTACTTTTCCACAAGGAATTACAAGCTTTGGCAAGTCTGGTTATGGTGGGTCATGTCCTCCCTCTGGAACCCATAGATATTTTTTCAAACTTTATGCACTGGATACAATGCTTGATCTGAAAAGTAATTCAACAAAGCAAGATCTTGAAAAGGCAATGAAAGGTCATATCTTAGAACAATCCACTTTAATTGGAAAATATTCTAGAACGTAAAGGATTCAATATTATAGGCACAGTTGGGTCAGAAATAAGAAATTAGGTCATCCTACTCCGCTATAACCGTATGAATTTGTGTAGAATACATAATTAAGAAAAATGATATCATAATAGCATAGTGGTAGATCAACAACCCAACAAACTTTCTGACCTATGTAAACTTGACCATTGTACAATGAGCCCACTGATAACTGACAATGTCGTAGGGGAAGTCTTGTGCGGTAGATGTGGCTTGGTTTTGGTAGAAAAAGTAGAAGATTCAGGACCAGAACATCGATCACATACACCGGAAGAATACGTAGAACACAGCAGAACTGGAGGTGCCACTAGCTTGACAATACATGACAGGGGATTGGCTACAGTTATTAGCTCTGCAAATAGGGATGCATCAGGAAACTTATTGTCAAGTGATCAAAAATACGCGTTTAAGCGGCTCAGACTTTGGGATGCCCGTAGTCAGTCAAGAGGAAACGATAGGCCCCTCAAAAAAGCGTTTGTCATGCTTGATACATTACAGACAAAACTTGCAATCCCAGATATGGTAGTAGAAAAGGCCGCTTACATTTTCAGAAAGGCATTAGCCAAGAAAATGACTAGTGGCAGAAACATTAGTTCTTTGATATCTGCATCTCTTTATACTGCCTGTAGAGAAGCAGATACTCCACGCACTTTAAACGATATTGCAAATGCGGCAAACATAAGAAAAAAAGATCTCTCGCGAACTTACAGAATTTTAGTAAAAGACCTTGATCTGAAGGTAGAACCATACAATTCATCTGAATTTATCACTAGAATATCAAATCGGGTTGGTATAAGTGAAAAGACAAGAAGAGATGCTTTGAATATAATATCAAAAGCTGTAGAAAAGGAATTTTCTGCAGGAAAAAATCCATTGGGACTTGCAGCCACAGCTTTGTACCTGTCATGTATGATGAATGGGGAGAGAAAAACTCAAGCCGATATTGCAAAAGCAGCTGATGTTACTGCCGTTACGATAAGGAACAGATGTGCATCACTTAGAAAAGACCTGAACATCAAGAATTAAAAAACAGCTTTTAGACACAAAATGGGTTCAAAATAAGACTTACAACTCGTCTAGCGACTTTTCCTTATTGGCATTGCAAAGGAGAGTTGGTAGTAATCTGGGTCTCGCATATGAAAGAATCTTTCTCCCCACGAGGCATCGCTTGGTTCATTTTCAAAAGTACCTAATTTTGAGATATAATCATCGTTCTTTATGTACGCGTAAAGCTTGTCAACGTCATCTGAATGAAAAATTATCCTTCCAAAATCACCTCTTGTGTCAGCATTTGATAGTTCCAAGTTGAGGTACATCTTGCTGTCCTTGCCAACCTCATATGTAGTAAAAAGATCAGAGGGACCACCACATACGAGTCTAAAACCAGGTATTCTAGAATAGAATTTACAAGATCTCTTCATATTCTTAACTAACAATGTGATTGCAGAAATCCTGTATACGTTCACTTCACCTACTAAATACAATCTTTTTGGTTTAAAGCTTGTTTAGTAAAAAATTGATTCCAAGAAACGGTTAGACATCGATGACTCGGATTAAGAAATTGGATAAAGATGTAACAAAATGAATGCGATTTCAACAAAAAATTATTAACCACAAGAAAGTAATTATGAAGTGCTTTCAAGGATACTTGTTGCAGTGGATGGCTCTGAATCTGCAAAAAAGGCCTTTGCCAAGTCGATTTATTTATCACAGAAATGCAATTCAAAATTATTTGTTGTTCATGTCGTGCTTGATGCTGCTTATGGCGGGGATAGCGCGACAACATTTGAACTAATAGATCAGCTCAGAGCAAAAGGCATGGAAATACTAGAACAATGCAAGAAAGAAGCCATTAGAAATAACCTACAAATCGAATTACTGCTGGAGCAAGGCGATTATGCCCAAGTAATTATTGAAGTTGCAAAGAGAGAAAGTTGTGATCTAGTTATAATGGGGAGTCGAGGTATGAGTACTTTCAAAGAATTGCTCCTTGGCAGTGTCTCTCTTAAGGTCATGCATCATGCTAGTTGTCCTGTTATGGTTGTTAGGTAGCTCTATCCAAATAGATATAATAAATTAATACCATCGTTGATTTAGTAGGACTAAAAGCACACATGTTTGCAAACAGAAGTGAAGCAGGCAAGTTGCTTGCAGAAAAGCTTTCGGATATCAAAGGTAGTGACTGTATAGTCCTTGCAATTCCACACGGTGGAGCTGTGATCGGAGATCAAATTGCACAAACTCTTGGCTGCAAGCTAGACGTAGTGGTCTCCAAAAAGATCAATCCTCCTGACTACCCAGAATATGCTATAGGTGCAGTAATGCCTGATGGTACCATACACTGGAACCAAGACATGTCTGCATACTTGGAAAATTCGTATCTTGTCAATGAGATAAATCAAAAGAAAGATGAAGCACAAAGACAGCTAAAAGTATTTAGAAATAATACAAGTTATCACTTGGATGGCAAAACAGTAATTTTAGTAGATGACGGTATTGCAACGGGTGCAAGCGTTTTTGTGATTTTAAAATGGCTGAAAAAACATAATCCAAAAAAAATTGTGGTTGCCGCACCTGTTATGCCAGCTGAGACATACGAACAACTCAAGAAAATGTCTGATAGCGTAATCTCACTCTTAATTCCTACGGCGTTTCATTCTGTAAGCGAGTTTTATGAAAAATTCAAACAGGTCTCAGATGATGAAGTAGTGTCTATACTATCGAAATACAAAAGTGCGTGATTAATTATAAGATGCTGTAATGGATTTTGATGGTATCACATTACTGATGGAAAAAGAAAATACTGAATTTAATGAATGGAGAAAAAACAAGGAAAACTATTCCCTTGAACAATTAAGGCAGGAAGTAAAAAAGAGACATGAATCTCTCAATGAAAGCAAGAGAAAATATGCAGATCTGAAAGCAGAATCTGCGACAGAAAACATAGGTCTTCAGTTTGCAAAGACGGCCTATTATTTTCTTATGACAGGCAACTTACTAGAAGTCTTATTCACCTACACGAGTAAGCTAGAAGAAGAAAATGACAAATTAAAGAAATCAAAGAAAAACCAAGCTACGAAGAAAACTGGTACGAAATTATCTAAGAGTAATTCTCGATATTAATTAGACATTCAGGTTAGGAAAGAATTCAAAGCACAAAAAGATGATTTCAATTCATAAATAATAGATACGCTAGCTTTGGTCAATCGGGCTGGCAGTAAGCTGATAGGCGTTCAGCCTCGAAATAAGACGTAGATGAGTACTAACACTACCAGCCCTGTTATTATAATTACATTAGAACCACACTAAAGTGTAGCATTCTAGGCAAAAACTAGAACCTAGAGGGAGATAAACGACGTTTTTCCGTATTCGTTTTTGGAAGAAATTGACATGGAACCAAATTAAGCCACTAACACATCTCCTTAGAATAAAAATTGTCACATTGAAGTTGCTGATATACTATAAACGCGTACTTGTATCATGCCAATAGCATACATCTTGCTTAACGTCAGAGTGAATTCGGAAATGGAGGTAATTGGTAAACTAAAAGAGATACTGCAAACTGGTGAATCAAAGTATGAGCTCCAAGGAGTATATGGGGTCTATGATTTGATTGTAAAAATAGAAACTGAAAGCATGGAAAGTCTCAGAAACATTATTGCAAAAATCAGAAGGGTTGACAAGATATACTCTACTGTAACAATGCTGGTTGTAGAAAAGCCAGAATTATAGGTACATGATAAGCTACCATAAATCAATCATTCCACTTGGTAGGTATAGTAACTGACTCGTTATATTATAGAATTTAAATTTTTAGTACAAATCATTCGTACTGCTTAACTATCAATAATCCGTTTTTGCGTTTTAATGCCAGATGAATCATGTCGAAAGTGTGGAGGAGCATTAATCTCTAGTTCACTGTGTCCAGAATGTAAGAAGGTAACACAATGTATCTGCAAGATCTGTGGCTTAAAGACTGAAGAACAGTTTCATAATTCATGTCTGTATGTAGAATCAATACAAACGAGAGATGGTATGAGAATGGATACCATCACACTGCCTCAACCTAGCCATGAGAAAGCAACTGTAAACAAAAATAGCATAAATCATTCACTGCGTAATGCACTGATAACTTTTGGCATCGTGGGATTAGTTGTTTTAGGGTTTTCTACTGCAGCGTATCTTGACCTGTTTGAAAGCCAAGATAGTGCAGCTAAAACAGTTAAATCTAGTCTATTTACGCATGAGCAATCCGAATATCTGAACAGTGCAGCTGCTATGTTTTATGAAAATTGCCTTGGATATGGAAATGAAGAATTTATCACAGTGACATGCCCAACAGAGATAGGTTATGTATACAAGGCAGTTCTAACCATGCCATATGATCTTGCAGCAAAATTCTCAAACCAAGTTTTTTTCTATACGAGGTATTCGTTAAGTGAGAAGTCTGATGGCTCCGTTGACATAGAATATCAGAAAAACTTGTACACGACTCGCTTTTTGGAACAAACTGGAAGAGAAAATAATCCATGATAATAATTGAATCCTTTTCGATTATATGACTAGCCAAGAGATTCTCTGTTTGTTCCTATGAGATCCCAGCTCTCTGCGTCATCAGAACTTTTGAAAACTTCTTGATAGCCTTCGGGTGCATAGCCTGCAACATAAATGATCTTGTTAACAGAATCTACTGTTATGCTAGTAATAGTAAGATCTGGCTTACCGATCTTTTCCCAACTTTTTCCAAGATCATCTGATCGTGCAAGTCCAAATGCTGTTGTTGATGCATACAAAACTCCTTCTTCATCAAAGGATAAAGCAAGTATGG
>JBOGRG010000167.1:0-1428 GCA_050749365.1 Nitrosopumilaceae archaeon | reverse complement strand
GTTGAATTCATATAATTAAGGAACTCATTTTGAAAGCCAATACGACCAAAATAGGAGGAAATAAAAAATATTGTAAGTGGAAATCCAAACATTTCTGCAAACAGAGCTATGATAAAAGCAGTATACGCACCATGTGTCCTCCAGTTGACTTTTTTCTTAAAAGGTATGAAAAGAAGAAATGCAACAAAGAATACTATACTTATCAGAACAAAGTCCCATCTTCCAATGAGTAATTCCAAAGTCTGATTTATCTCTGTCATTTTTAATCTACACTTTTTTTTGTAATAATCACACGCAACACAAACTCATAAAGTAATCAAGTGTTAAATTTATTGCAAATATGTATCTATGACCTGCTTGAAAGAAAAGTAAGGTTGTGCACCTGTGATTTTTGTATAACCCATTTCAGAGTTACCAACAAACATAGTAGGTGTACCTGTAAGACCAAGCTTACTACTAAATTTTGTTAACTGTTGATTTCGTGATTCGTATTTCTTACTGTCCAAACATTCACTAAATTTTTCTACATCTAATCCCGGAATGTTCCTTACAAGATCCTTTACTTTATCTGGCGTACCCCATCCAGAGTTTTCTTTTCCTTGGTTAGAATACATATAATCATGGTATTCGTAGTATTTTCCCTGCTCGTCAGCACACCAAGCACCCTGACCAAGTGTTATTGAGTCATCACCTACGATTGAAACATCAAGAAAGTAAAATTTTGCCTTTCCTGCATCTACATATTCTATCATCAGTTGTGGTTCTGTTTGATCAAAGAATCTTTTACAAAATGGACACTGATAATCTCCAAATTCAACTAGGTTGATTTTTGCCGAATCTGAGCCTCTAAATTTTGCAAAGTTTGGTATGTCGAAATTAACACTTCCTTGAATCTTTTTCTGAGCAGATTGTTCCCCTTCCCCAATAGTTGATGTAATGATTCCATAATCAGATTGGGATTTGGCATTATTTCCTGGTATTGGCACTGTATTGCCTATGAAGTAGCCTAAAGCAAGAAGTATCAGACCAATTATTACTGTGGTCTTAGTTATCCCAATAGATGTTTTAGGTGAACTTTCACTTGTAATATTTTTTCACCCTAGCTTCTTTACTTATGTTGATATTGTAAACAGGATAGCATTTGATTAATCTAAACACAACTTTTCTGCAATTATGCCCATATATTAATACACAACTTTACAACTGTAAAAATTAATTTCGTGGTGTGTGATCTAGACAACTAATATCTGATCATAATTATATCGTATTACAATCAATCAATTTCCAAATAGAGGAAAATAGATTTTGTTACAGCACCATCAGTTGCACTAATGGCAAGTGTATAATTTCCAAGAGGTGCTGCATCATTTTGCAGGTGTAGATATACTTGTGTGGTTTCGTTAGACGTAAAGTTAATGGTATCTGTAG
>JBOGRG010000166.1:0-1739 GCA_050749365.1 Nitrosopumilaceae archaeon | reverse complement strand
GTACAAATAGCATCATTAGCTAGTACCAGTAGTCAACCAATAAACGCTCTTGCCTTCAACGCAATTACAAACTTGGGTCAATTTAGTAAAACTGGATATTCTTTAGGAACTGATAAGGATAATACCGCGATAGTACAAGTTTATCAGTCTAGTACTAGTGCTGGTTCGGATCAGAGGTATGCCATTCGTGGTATATTGAAGGGTACAACTCACAATTATAACGTCACAATACATAACACGGGCGATCGGGAAATCTTGCTCTCTCCTATTCCAAGATTGTTAATCTATATTCCTCCTGGTTTTAAAAATCTTAATAACGTTACTGAACCAACTGGTATGGATGCAGAAAGATTCGTAACGCTTGATGACGGTACGGTACAAATACCTGTAAAATTAACAACCGCTCTGCTTACAAATACTAAAAGAACGTATGTTTTTACTGCAACTGCACCAGACATAACAGACACAACTATGTACTTATTCAATATCCTAGCAACGGGAACTGCAGAGGATGCCGCAGCAAACGAAGTGGTAATAATTGGTCCTTTTGCTGAAACCATAGTTCAGGTTTGTCCAACTAGTGCTTGTAATTAAGACTATAATGTGTAGGTTTTTGTCCACATCAAGACTAATTTGGCTTTATTATTGGACTCTTCTAATTGTCTCTGTAGCCAGTCCATTGTCACGCATAGCTAGTCGTATTATTCTGGCAGCGAGTTTCATGTTTCGAATCTTTTGAATAGTAACTACGTTTTCAACATCAGAACCTCTTACTGATGTTGCAACATCGAAAACCGAGTCCACGGCATCCTTAATTGTTATTACAGTGCTTTGATCATGAGCACCTTCTGTAAGCAACAGAAAGTGAATCCCACCATACTTACGAGCTACACCAGTCATGAAAAACAACAGGTTTTGAATTTCTTCTAACGAAAAGTTTCGTATCAAATATGGCAAATGAATTGCAGTATTGCGCCCCTCTTTTGCACTGTCATGAAAATGATTCATGAGTCCAGAAAGTGATTCATGCACATCTATTCTTTGTTCCATGGGAACCTCTGGTAATGCTTCCATTATCTTTTTCAAGTTAGCTGGCAGTACTCGTGCAAAAACCCATGAGCCATCATCCACATATTGTTGAACATTCATGCCATAAAGCTGCATATCCTGAATTATGTCGGTACTTGCTTGTTCTACAGTATAGTAAGTCACTTTGGCTTTTCCAATTAGAGTGTTGTACAAGATCTGTTGAACAAAAAGACTTGCATTACTACCTAATACACCTGATATTAGATACAAGTTACCAGCTGGTAAGCCCTGCCCTAAAATCTCATCAAAGCCAGGTATGCCAGTTGCAATTACACCAAGTGCCTGTTGCTGTGATGTATCTTGTATCTGTGCACTGCCTGAATCACTACTTGATGCGCCAAACACTTTGCTCATTTTTCATTATCTCCTGTTTTTACCGTAGACGGTGTATGCAATAAGGGATCTTAAAGGGCTATCCAGTAAAAATCTTTTGACTGAACAAAAGAATATGACATTTTTACCATGAGACAAAATTATGAGACAACATGAGAAAATGAGACAAATTCATGAGACAAAATGATGAGACATTTATGAGATAAAAATTACTAAATTTCTCCGCCTTCCTCTTCTGCTAATTCTTCTTCAGTAGGTTTGGGTTTCCTGAGTATCATAAATGCTACTACAGCAATGCCTCCAACAATGCCAGCTAT
>JBOGRG010000165.1:0-6912 GCA_050749365.1 Nitrosopumilaceae archaeon | reverse complement strand
G
Organism: Nitrosopumilaceae archaeon; assembly: GCA_050749365.1. GTDB lineage: Archaea > Thermoproteota > Nitrososphaeria > Nitrososphaerales > Nitrosopumilaceae > JBBDNF01. The sequence goes on along the minus strand of JBOGRG010000165.1, from coordinate 6,911 downwards.
TGGGGGGCGTTTGCTGCATGGTCTACAGGCTTTGCATACAGCGCACTTGAGACAACGAACCCAATCCTTTCACAAATACCCCCCCTCAGCATTCTCTTTATCTCACCTTTTGGCTTGATGGAGCTTGCTGCGTATTCAATAGCAACATCAAGAAGTTTTCTTCTCATACACAGCATAATTAAAAAAAACCCAATAAACGCTCAATTACGTCCAACCGCAATTGAGGTGGGTATAGTTATCGCACTTTTACTCACTGGTGGATTTATCGAGTTTGTAATGATACAACAGTTTGGGGCAGATCTTAATTTATCTCAATCTTAGATTCATTTTTATTTTGAGATAAAATATCACACACCAATGCTTGGTCTAAAAATACACGAGCTGCCAAAACTAAAAAACCCAAACATGGTTGCAGCTCTTCCTGACATGGGTAATGTAGCAGGCATAGGAATGGATTTTCTTGTAAAAAAGTTAAAAGCAAAACTCTTTGCCGAGCTCTACGCCTTCTGGCCGCCCGCTGTTTCTTATGATGGTGGAATGATAAAATACACTCAATCAACCTACAAATTCCATTATTCCCAAAAGGAAAACCTAGTGATTTTTTCTGGAGAATTTAATCCCTCAGATCCACGGAGGCTGTATGAGATATGTTATGAAGTCGTTGAAATGGCTAAAAAACTAAAAATTAAGGCTCTCTTCTCTATTGGCGCAGCGCTACGACAGCCAAATCCTACAGAGCCTAAAATTTTTGGGGCAACAACATCAACCACACTTCTTAATCTTTTAAAAAGTCAGAAAATAACTCTGCTTGATGGTAAGGGTCAGATAACAGGTTTTAATGGTTTGATCCTTGGCATTGCACAAGAAAAAAATCTTGACGGTGTTTGTATCCTTGGCGAAATAGACAATCCAAATGTTATACAACCAAAAGCAGCACAAACGATTCTTTCTAAACTCATAGAACTGTTAAAGATTACACCATTTGACATGAAAGAACTAGACGAAGAAGAAAAAAGAAAAAAATTCATGGAACAACAAATGAACTACATGGACAACCTGATGCGAAAAGACAAGCAGCCTGGAATTGCGTAGCCGGTCTAAACTATTTAGCCCATTAATTATATACAACTTTTAACTATTATCTGATGATGAAACTTGGCATTCTCTTATTAATGACAATCTCAGGGATTATACTTGTAAGCTCATTACCAATGGCAAATTCTGAGCTTCAATCTAACGGTCAATATCTACTACAAGGAAACGGTTTTACTGTTACTGAAAAATCCATTGAAAACTCTGAGCTCGACCTCCAGTTTTCAACAGGAAGCCTACTTGGTGGTAGAATGAAGGTAACAATGGAAGACGGTGTGGTATCCTTTTCTGATGATGATTATCTTGTTGATAGATGGATTGGAACAGTACTGCTTGAAGGCAGATTTCTTAGGCTTTCAGGTGATGCTAGTAATGTGGATGGAGAGAAAATCTCCTTACAGCTCCTTGGGAGGCTTGTTGAAAACAGCGAAGAAGGCTCTGTTTATGGATTTACAGGCAGGTTAACAAAGGACGGCGAATCCATGAAAGTAATTTACACTACAACAGTAGTGGGAAGTGGCAATTTCTTGGAAGAAATCATTCCAACTCAAGAAAAACCAGCAGAACAAAAAATAATTCAAATCAGTATTTTGCCTGGTTCATCTAAAGCTGGAAACATAAACTACTATTCTATGCCTACTGTAGAAATCACTCCTGGCACTACTGTTGTATGGACAAACGATGATTCAGTACCACACAGAATTACAAGCGGGGTTGCAAGTTTTTCACATGGCAAACCATTCAAACCAGATGGGAAGATCGATAGTGGTGACATTACGCCAGGACAAACCTTCAGTGTTACAATAAACGAGTTAGGCATCACAAGATTCTTTGATATAAATTATTCATGGATGGACGGCGTCATAATTTCGCTTCCTGATGCGGAATCAAAATCTATCAAAAAAATAGAAACCCAATTAGAGAAAGCCAATAAATACAAATAAAGACACCAGAATTTCTGCTAGATTAAACTGTTTTAAAATTAATATAAGATTCAAGCCTTGATTGGTCAAAGACCATTACTGAAAGATCAGAAAACTGTCTGCCCTCCAAATCATTGAGGGTTCCCACAAAGTGGGTTTCTTTATCAGTTGTTAAAAATTCAAAAACATGCACCTTCATCTTTGGAGTGTCAAAACCATGATTTTTTAAATACAAGGCTATCTCAGACGGCATAAAATGCTTTGACGGATCTTTTGGCCAAGGTCTTGGAACAAGTATTACACTATATCCATCCAATAGTGCCTTTTGCAGTTCGAGTTTTTTCTCTTCAATGCTTGTGGTAACATGCATTGTAATCACTCTGGTTTTGTCCAAAGAAATTCCCGCCTTTGACGCAGCAACTTGAATAGAACTAATGCCAGGAATGATTTGCACTTTCCCAAATATCTCAATTAATCTGTCGACAACTTCGGATTCTGAAAAATTCACATCCCCAGTAAATGGAATGACACACGTCTTATTACCCAAAGTTTTTGCAACCTTCTGATAGATCTCTTCCTGATTTTGCATTGTTATTTCATATACTTCTTTATCTCTCAAGAGTCGCTCTATTATTCCAAGTGTGTATTTGTAACCAATTACTATATCAGAATAAAGTATGACCTCTTTTACGACATCGGTGATATATCGAGGGGACCCAGGACCCACCCCTACCGCATAAACTTCCCCCATTTCTACTTCGTCAGTCTCTGTCTGCTTTTAATATAATCTATAAACGGTGTCCAATCTACTCTCATATACTTCGTTGGATCTTTTATTGGATACTTGACCCAGCCTCCAACAACTGAAAAATGATATTTTTTTATTTTATCACCCATACTAATTTCCATTTTCAGAACACTCCCCCAAACTTTTTCTTCTGAATCAACGCTTAAAATTCTCTCCAAAGGAATCTCGATATTTTTTTTATTTTCAAGGTCTCGTCGTAGATCATCATCTCCATAACCATCATGATGAATCATAGTGTTTTTTGATTTTAGCAGCGTTCTGATCTGTCTTATCGTGACAGCAGACCACCACTTCATTTTTCCCTCAGTCTTTGCTACAAACATTAAATGTCTGTCAGTCAAAAAGAGCATTATCTCAATTCCTCGTTTTAGGAATTTTTTCTCTTCCATCCATACAGAAAGGAGATGAGCTTGAATGTGTTCATCTGTATTCATAAAACTTCTTGAATTTTTACTCATTAAAAACTAATGTCCAACAATTGGCTTTTATTAAAGTACACAAAATAACCCAATATTGCGTTTTAAGACATTTACACTGGGCTTAGTTTTCCTACTTTTAGGAAGCATAGTTCCACAAAGCTTTGCTGATTCTAAAGTAGCGGTGCTTGAGACAGCATTTGGAAACATGGTAATAGAGTTTTTTCCCAATGACGCTCCCAACACAGTTGATAATTTTATCAAACTAGCTGAAAGCGGCTTTTATGATGGAACAAAATTTCATAGAATTATACTTGGCTTTATGATTCAAGGCGGAGATCCTTTATCCAAAGATAGCCGACTTATACAAGAATGGGGAACAGGAGATGCAGGATATACAATTGATGCAGAATTTAATGATATAAAACATAAGCGAGGAATTGTTTCAATGGCAAGATCAGCCGATCCCAACAGTGCAAGCTCACAGTTTTTCATTGTGCACAAAGATTCGACTTTTCTTGATGGAAAATACACAGTATTTGGTAGATTGGCAACACAAGAAAGCTATGATGTGCTTGACTCTATAGCTGCACTTGAAACAGTACCAGAAGTAGATGTTCCACTTCAATACGCCGACGCAGAAATTCGTAGTATAAAGATCAAAAACAGCTCAGAGATTCCTAATTTATTGAATTTAGGTGAACCAGAACGTGTAGTTTCACACTCTACCTTTGATGATGAGGGAAACTATTCCAATACACTGCTTGGATTTTCCTTTCATGCCCCAGAAGGGTGGATGGTACAGGAGCCAGAGAAGACACAACCAGAGGCACCAGATGTTGTCGTACTTGGTTCAGAAACTGATGGATTTACTCCCGCGATCTCTTTTCTTGTTGAGAATACAAACGGAACCTCGCTTGATGAACATATTAAAGACACAAGAAAAAATCTGCAAAAGGTAATTGATACGGGAAGACTAGCGATCCTTTCTGAAGCAAATACGAAAATTAAGGGATATAACGCTCACATTACAGAGGGAAAGGGCGGCTTTGTATTGCAAGACAAAGTCTTCGTAATAAAATACAAAGAAATCGTCATAGAAAGTGGTGATAAATTCTATACTCTTACATACGCAAACCAAGAAAAGCATTTTGACTCCAATCTGCCCCATTTTAATAGCGTACTAGATTCTTTTGAAATCTCTTCTAAATCAAAAGAGCAAATGACCATACCTACTATTTCAGCGGAAATTGGTATTGGTATAGCAATTGCCATAGGAGTAGCTGTGACAGTACTAATTGCTAAAAGAAAGAAAAAACACTCTAAACAACAAACTAGTTAACGATTCCCTTACCAGACATCATCGACCTCATCAAGTTCCTTATAATCTTTAGACACTTCATGCCTAAGAATTTTTAATCTAGCAATGTCTCTATAAAAAAACAAATCGATAGCCCAGTCAAGTAAAATCCTAAGTCGTTTATCAAATCTTGGTATCTTAGAAAGGTATACTGTCCTCCAAACCCACCAAGCCAGAAAACCATGCAAATTTATCCCAAAAATTGTAGCTATGCCGGTTCTTTTCCCTATTACGGCCATCTGTCCCTTTGATGAATATTCAAATTTCTTTTTTTGATCTTTTTTTATTAGAGCTCGCACATTATATGCAGCAATTTTTGCTTCCGCTTGAGCATTTTGTGCAGTTGATGGGTATGGTCTTTGCGTTTGTGGATTTATTAAATTACAGCAATCTCCAATTGCAAAAACTCCCGGAAAGTCAGGCACTTCTAAAAATTCATTTACAACAATTCCACCTTTACTTGTCTTAAAGACAGAATTTTTTATAATATCAACAGGAGTTACACCTGCAGTCCAGATGAGAGTTCTTGTTTGTATTGCGCCAATGTTAGGTTGATTAATAGGATTTTTTGCTGGTCCGCCTACCTCTTCTATTATTACTTCAGTTCCAGAAAAGCTGGAAAGCTTTGTGTTAAGCTTTACCTCAATGTCGCGTTGTGTTAATTTTTTCAGTGCAAAGCTTGCCAGCTTTTCATTGAAGCCAGGTAAGATAAAAGAAACAGCTTCGAGAATTACTACTCTAATATCTTCTCTGTTTATGTGGATGTAATGTCTTCTTGCATCTAATAAAAAATCCATCAATTCGCCAGCAGTTTCTATTCCAGCAAATCCAGCTCCTACAATTACAAAAGTAAGCAAGCTTTTCTTTAGGATTGGGTTATCTTCATTTTCTGCCTGCTCTAACATGTCTATTACTCTATTTCGTAAGACAACTGCGTCATTCAATGTCTTCATGGAGTATGCTTTTTCTTCCATGTTCTCAATTCCAAAAAAGTTAGTCTGGCTTCCTAATGCTAACACAAGAAAATCATATTCAAGAGAAATTCCACGCTTTTCATTGGTTCCCACAAGAGTTACAATCTTGCCATATGGATCTATATTTTTGATCTTGCTTTCATAAAACTTGGTCTTTATACAAAGTGTTCTGATCGGTGTAATAATGTGCCTTGTTTCAATCATAGCAGAAGCTACTTGTGGAAGCATTGGAGTAAAAAGAAAAAAATTATCTTCACTTACCAAAGTTATCTCAACATCAACATCTCTCATGAAATAGGACTCTAGTCTTCGTGCGCACTCTATACCAGCAAATCCGCCACCTAGGATCAGGATTCTTTTCTTTCTTTCTACCATTTACTTTAAACACCACAATTTGCTGGTTATATCCTATGGGATAAAGAGAAAGACCAGTTAACTAAAATCTTGAAACCATTTTAAGTCAAAAATTGTTATTGGAAGGAAGAGTAAAATATCATAAAAACTGAGATACTGCATGAAGAAGGAATATGTGGTAGTGCGTATAGATGCTGCACCTGATGGCGCACCATACGTAGTTGTTTCGTTGTCCACTCCTAAGGATTTTAGAGAGCAAAGCACGCCTATGTCACCTTTTGGTTCCAACGTAATGGGTTTTACAAACATGGATGATATGATAAAAGGCCTAAACAAAATGATGTCTGGAGGGGCTTTTGGTCAATTAGGAGGCATAACCTCAATCAAACTAGATATGCATGAATACAAAGAACTTGGCCTTTCCGTAGGGGACAAAGTCTTTTTAGAAATATCCAAACCGGAAACATTAGGTGTATAAATAATATTTTCTCATTCTATTTATATTAAAATTTTAATAAAACCACTCTAGTTTTGTAAATCTACTTTGAAACTTCTGAGTGTAAAATTTGATAGGCCCTAGCTGCATCTTTTTCTTGTAATACTATAATGATATCATCTTGATCAAAATAGGCATTGACTAGCTCTATACCGTTATTATGGAGAAGCTCGGATACATAGGAAACCACATCAGTTCTATTTTGAGTTTCTGGAATGTGTATACTTATCTTTGCTAGTCCAGTTTGGAAAATATTTTTTTGACTTGGGAAAGACTCGAATAATTTTCTTACATCACCTATATCCTCAGTTAAAATTCTAAACGAGTCTGTTAATCTGAAAAACTCATAATCAGGATCGATCTGCATAAATCTATTCATTATATCTACGGCATCATTTGTTCCAAAATCATCCGTTGAAAATTTAATATCTGCAATTCCATCTGTTAACGAAAGTCGGGCATTTTTTAAAACAGGTTCTTTTTGTACC